>NZ_QGQU01000002.1:300000-600000 GCF_003173795.1 Pseudoalteromonas sp. meg-B1
AACTCACCGTCGTTCAACTGGACGCTTAAGTTCCGTGAGCAAGTATACCAAGAGTGGCAAGAAGCAGGTCGTGATCTAAGCGCTTACCCAAGTATTGATGATAACAAAGCGCTTATGGCTCCAGAAATGGATGCAACAGAGCTTGCTGCAGCAGCAGACTTACTGGTACAAAACTTCCAACGCGATGGTGCGCGTGAAGCAGGTATTTTCCATCACCTAATTACATTACCAACGTACCATACAGCAGCATTAAGCACTGATATTCTATCTGAAGGTTACTTCGGTGACTTAGGTATGCTGGCTTATGTACGTGACGTACAACGTCAAGAAATCCGTCGTGAGCAAGCGTCAGTTAAGCACCAAGACCTTGCAGGCTCTAACATTGGCGATACGCACAAAGAGTACTTCTCTGGCGAAAATGCACTTAAAGCCGGTGGTGAAGCTAACACTATGAACCAATTCTAATTCAACTAGATAGTGTTACTTAAGGGCCGCAAGGCCCTTTTTTTATGCCTGCATAAAGGCAAAATTTAATAGATCAGTATTTTACTAGCTACTTGGTTAGTGAGAGTTTTCACTGCAGTGCAGGTTAAAAGTGTAAATTAAATTTAAAGGATGTTTATGCTTGGCTGTGAGGGCTTTATGTTGATTACGCTTTGACACGTGTAAGCACAATAAATTAACCGCTTTTTACCACATATAGATAAGAGTTTAACTAGGGTCTGTTGACCTTTCAAGGTTAAATTTGCAGCAGTCTGTTTGGTAGTTAGGCAAGGCAGAGCCTATGTGGTGTGGTTCTTCCCCATAAATAGGCGATAACGCAGCATCAATGCCAAACAGGTGCTGCCCGAAGGGTTCTGCCTAGGGGCGATTTACTCTTTGTTGCTCGGTTTTTACTTAGCCCACTAGGTTACAAACCTCGCGCCGCGATTAAACCGCCCCTAGTTTGAGCAAATTTTAATCCGCAAAGGTCAACAGACCCTAAGCTATTAAAAGCAGATCACGATTTAACTAGCTAGTTCAAAAAGCAGATCAGGTTTTAACTAACCAGCTTGAAAACAGCCATTATCTTCATTATTAAGGGTAGATTTGCCTTTCTAATCCTTAATTTGACTATATAAACGCTTAATTTAAAGATTTTTAACCGGGGTTTATAAAGTAATAAACCGATTTTTTACTAACTGTTGTAGCTTATAAAACATTTTTTTACTAACTGAGGGCTTATAAACAGTGACTCAAACCGAATTTTTACTAACTCAAAGGAGCTGAGTTAGTATAAACCGAATTTTTACCAACTCAGCTTGAAACTAAGTCCGATATTTAATTTAAGTATGTAAGGGATTACTCACATTATTGCTGTAAAGGGGGTTTACACTTGTGAGCGTCGAGCGTCGAGCGTCGAGCGTCGAGAAACGAGCTTACAATAGCTCGTCACTCATAACTCGACGTTTTATTTCGAATGTTTATCAAACCACCATTGAATATATGCCACTTTGGTCATTAAGTTAGATGGACGGGAAGTAATTCCATGTGAAGCGTTTGGGATGCGCACCATCGCGGTATCAACACCCTGCAATTTTAAGGCTTGATAAAACTGCTCAGTTTCTGAAATTGGCGTACGGTAGTCTGCTTCACCAGTCAGTAGCATGGTTGGGGTTTTAACATTGCCAACATAACTGATTGGTGAGCGCTTCATATAATGCTCAATATGGTCCCAAGGTTTACCTGGAAACCAATAATCGGCAAAAAATGGATAGAAGTCGGCAGTTAGTACAAAGCTGATCCAATTAATCACTGGTTTTGCAACCACAGCTGCAGCAAAGCGATCCGTATGGCCTACAATCCACGCGGTTAATACACCGCCGCCAGAACCACCGGTAACGAACAACTTAGACTCATCAATAAAACCTTTATCGATTAGCGCGTCAACGCCTGTCATTAAATCATCGTAATCACTGCTTGGGTAATTATGATGAATAGTTTGCGCAAACTCTTTACCGTACGAGTCACTGCCTCGCGGGTTCATGTATAAAACAACATTTCCTTTGGCAGCAAATAATTGAACTTCAGCACTAAAATGAGGGCCATAGTTAGCAACAGGACCACCGTGGATTTCAAGCACCAGTGGGTATTTTTTTGATTTATCAAAACCCGGAGGGTAAGCAACCCAGGCTTGTATTGGTAACTCGTCGTGGCTTGATTTTAACCATAGCTCTTCAACCTTAGCGAGCTGCTTAGTTTGTAGTGCATCTGAGTTCAAATCGGTTAAACGCTTTATTGAGCCACGCTTTATTGTTGCAACATCAGCTGGACGCTGAGTATCAGCCAGTGTAAATGCAATATCGCCATTTTCACTAATATCAAAATCACCACCAGAATAAGGGCGCCCAAACGCCACACTTCCTATTTTTTCAGTAATTACTTTACGTTTACCGCTTCGAGGTTGATAAGCAAGTGCGGTTTGGCCTTCATCGGCATAACTAAAATAGAGGCCTTTTGAATTTGCGCTCCACTTTATTTGGCCAACGCTGCGATCGAAATCGCTAGTCAGGCTTTGAGTATCGCCAGTTTTCAAATCACGAATATAAAGCTGAGTATTTTCATAGTTAGTGCGCTTGTCGTCGTAGCCAGTATAAGCAAGATACTGACCGTTTGGTGAGACCTGAGGTTGTTGATCTGGCCCATTACGGTCGGTCAGTGGGGTGATCTCTAACGTGCTTAAATTAAGTTGGTACACTTCACTATTGGTAGGCTTGAGCGCATGTTCAGCGTGTCTATTAGCTGAAAAATAAAGTGATTCGCCGTTTTTGCTAAAGCTTACACCGCCATTGTAATCAAAGTTATCGTCAGTGAGTTGCTGTGCATTGCCGCCATTCGCATTAAGAGTAAATAGCTGATTAAACCCTTTTTGACTATAGCCACTGCCATCTGCACGGTAGTAAACATCGTCAATAAATTTAGCTGGCTCTGCCCAACTAGCACCTTTAGGTTTGCCAGGCAAACTGACAGGAGGTGAGCTTATTTCAGGAACAAACATACTAAACACCAGTTGTTTAGAATTAGGTGACCAAGTTATTGAGCGAGGTGCATTAGTAAGGTTACTAATTTTTGCCACAGCTCCAGTTTTAAGCCACTTCATGTATATTTGATTACTGCCATCTCTGTTAGAGATAAACGCAAGGCGCTGCCCATCGGGTGACAACACAGGCGAGTAGTCCATAAATACACCTGATGTTAAGGGCTGTAGTTGTTCTGTGTTGTAATCAACAGACCAAATATTACCGACTTTGCGATCGGTTTTAATATCCATGCGGTTACGAACGAAATACACTGTTTTACCGTCTTCGGTGATGTCTATTTGGTTGGCATATTCTAAGTTGAATATATCTTGAAGTTGTAATGTGTGTGTATTGTCGTTTGCGCTGGCAAAATGGCTTGCGCTAAATATAAAACTAAGTGCTAAAAACTGTTTCATTATTAATCCCTGTTGTTAACTTATGTACAGTTATAAGTGAGGGATTATTAAATTAACAGCACAATGCGATGAAGCCCATAATTAACTCTATGAGCATTAATTCAATGAGGTTACAAAGGCTGTAAAGGGGGTTTACAGCTTAATCTGTATTTTTAACTTTAGCTATTGGCTGAGCAAAGCGCTTTTATCTCTTCAATAATTGCAATGCCTTGGGGGTTATCGCCATGCACACAGATGCTGTCAGCAACTAGTTTCAACGATTTTCCAGATTGAGTAGTTACACTTTTACCGGTTAAAAGCTGCTTAACCTGAGCTAATAATGCGTCTTTGCTATGCACACTGCCCGGTATATTTCGTGCTACTAATTGCCCTTGGTCTGTGTATTGCCTGTCTGCGAACGCCTCTAATATCAGTGTGAGCCCAAGGTGCCGTGCCATTGTTTGATGTAGCTTGGCATCGGCTGTGGCGAGTATCATCAACTTTAAGTTAGCAGGGTAACTGGCAACCGCACCCATAACAGTGGTAAGCAATTGCTGGTTGTTCATCATGTCGTTATACAGCGCACCATGGGGTTTTACATAGCTAAGGGTTAGCCCTTGTACTTTTGCCATGCCATCAAGGGCAGCTATTTGATAGTGCAAACATTGAGTGAGCTCAGCCACACTCATACTCATTGAGCGCCTACCAAACCCTTGTTTATCAGGGTAGCTTGGATGAGCGCCAATCATAACATTATGTTGTTTAGCTAGCTTTAGGGTATGCGCCATTACACTCGAATCACCAGCATGAAAGCCACAAGCAATATTTGCCATATCAATATGTGGCATAACGTCGTTATCAAGGCCCATTTGCCATGCACCAAAGCTCTCGCCTAAATCACAATTAAGTTTCATATTAATGGCTCTTCGATTGTTTAATAGTGACTGGTAACTGGCCTTTTGCAGGGGCTTGGCCAAATAATACTTTTGCCAGTGCAGTAAAAGCAGGCCCAGACACCAGATTGTTTTTATCTACATCAATATTATAAGCGTATGAGGCAAGTACTGCATCAGCATAGTTACCAAATTGAGCAATATCATACGGTGCTCGCAAACTAATAAATACCGTTGGAGAGTTTTTTTGTTTAGCCATTTTTAGTAATGATTCAAGCGCTTTGGGTTGCTCTGCGTTATTTAAGGCAAAGTTTGGGTTATCGGCTAAATCATCCATACCGCCAATTTCCACGGCACTTTGGTTCGGCGTTGCATTGCCAGCAATAACAATACTTGCTTGGTTTATGTTGCGCTGCGCTTCATCTGGGTCAAAGCCCTGTAAGCTGCTGCAACTAAAACTGAGTGGTTGTGAACTTAACGCACTAATTGCTTGTTGCATTGCCATGCACTTGCGGGTGTCAGGCATAATAATATGAATATGCTGATCAGCGCCAAGTTTAAGCGGCAAGGTATTATTGTTATTTTTTATTTGGGTAATTGCCGCTAATGCCAGGGATGCTTCTAATTCACGATGTGCTTTATTACCAATAATGTGTTTTGCATTAGCCAATGCATTAATGGGGTTAGGCAAAGCGTTTAATTTAAACTTACTTTTAAGCGAGGTAATACGCTGCGTCGAATGGGCAATTTCATGTGCGTCTAGTTGCCCTGTTTTAACCGCACTAATTAAAGAGTCAATGAGCGCATCAAGCTTATTTATATCCTCAGGCGTTCTAATTTCTATTGGCATTAGCGCTATATCAACCCCAGCTGCAAAAGTGTTTACAACTGCTTGGGTAGGGCTGAAAAAATGACTTATACCGGCCATATCCAGTGCATCGGTTACCACTACGCCTTGATAGTTAAGCTCTTTACGAAGAATATCGGTCATGATTTTACGCGACATGGTCGCGGGTTTTATCATTTGCTTACCCTCTACATTGGTTAATGTACTGCTATCAAGCTCAGGGTATTGAATATGCGCGGTCATTATCATCCCAGGACTATGCTGCTCAATAATGTGTTTAAAGGGCGCTAAATCTTGAGCGTAAATAATTTCTTTTGAATGCATCACTTTAGGTAAGCCGGTATGACTATCTACATTGGTATCGCCATGTCCTGGAAAGTGCTTTATAGCGCTAATAATCCCGTTTTTTTCAAATTCACTAACTTGTGCCGCACCCAGTACCGCTACTTCATCGGGGTTTTCACTAAAAGAGCGTACATTAATGACCGGATTGTCAGGATTCATGTTCACATCAACCGTTGGCGCATAATTTACATTAATGCCAAGCGCTGAGAGTTCAGTAGCCAATACGTTCGCCGTTTGGGTTGCAAAATAAGTACCATGCTCAGGGTAAGTTGCGCCAATTGACATATTACCGGTGAATGAGGTGGCCACATCGCGAGGTAAGCGAGCAACGCGTCCGCCCTCCTGGTCAATAGAAATAAACAGCGGTAAGCCTGATTTTGATGCAGATGCAGCTTGTTGTAGTTGCTGATTAAGGCTAATAATTTGTTCGATGCTTTGGGTATTTTCAGAAAACAAAATTACCCCGCCAATATCATAACGACTAATTGCTTTTGCAAGAGTGTCGGGCAATTTGGTTAATGGCGTTCTGCAGCGTTTACTACTGCCTTGGTCACAAAAATAGCGCAAATCGAGCATGAGCTTTTGCCCAAGTTGCTGTTTAAGTGATAGCGCAGAATCGGCAAAAGAAGATTTTATTGGCATGAAACATCCGATTAAAAAAAGAGAAGACGATAACAAGTACTTATTTAGCAACACACACCCCAAGGCTAAATAAAAATAAAGTGCACGCAGCTTAACTATTATTGAGCTTAACTGCAAAACTCAGCAAATATAAACCGTATGATTTAATTATCCTTAAAATAACAAAAATTAGGCCACTTAGTTCTATTTATGTATTATATTAATTGTGTATGCAGTGCATAGCAGTCGTTTTTATTTGCTTAGGATGATATTAAGTTGCGTTTTCGATTACCATTTACTTTTAACCTCAGGCAATTAATTCTTTTGTTAGCTATGCCCGCTGCAGCTGCTATTTTGTTTAGTGGTTTATATATTAGTTATCAGGTTCAAAAAGAACGAGTTATTGAAGATACCCTGCAAAGTAATCATGTATTTGCTAGTAAGCTAGCTTCAGCAACTGAGCACTTTTTAGCAGCAGCAATGCAGCAACTTGAGTTTTCAGCCAGTATTATTGCTGAAGATATTACCAACACTGAGTTACTCCAAGCTGAAACCAACCGCCTTTTAGAGCAAACTCAGAGTTTTAATTCGGTTGCTATCAATATGCAAGGTGTGGTTAAAGCAGCTTCACCTGTGTCTTTAAATATAATTAATAAAACCGTTAATTCAGTCCACTCTAAGCAGGCTCTTAAATCGCAGCAGCCGCAGGTTAGCCTACCTTACATTTCGCTGGCTAATAATTTAATTATTGTTGTCTCCTATCCTCTGTTTGATCTGGCAGGGAATTATTATGGTTATATTGGCGGTAGCTTTTACTTAGAGCAGCAGAGTATTTTAAATGCCTTGTTAAAACAGCATAGTTACGATGGCGGGGCTTACTTTTATGTGGTTGCTGATAACAAAACCTTACTTTACCATCCTGATTCTAAGCGCATTGGCGAGCAAGTATCTAATAACCCAGTAATAGAGCGAGTGTTGCAAGGTGAACGTGGTTACACTCGGATTTTAAATAGTCAAGGAACAGCTATGCTTGCTGGGTTTGCGCCCGTTAAGCTCGCGAATTGGGGGATTGTTGCCCAGCGAAGTGAAGAGACAACACTTGCAAAACTAGATACTTTTCAAGGGCAGGTGCTTAAGCGAATGTTACCCATAGTACTCATTACTTTTTTATTAATTGCTATGTTAGCTCACTATATTGCTAAGCCATTAAGACTGTTAGCCGATAGCGCTAACTTATCAACCGATAAGAAAAACGTAGAACACCTCAAAGGTATTAAGTCTTGGTACTTTGAAAGTCAGCAACTTAAGCATGCAATGCTAGAAGGCGTTCATACTTTGCAATCGCAAATGGGGCAATTACGTCAAGATGCACTCACCGATCCGCTAACTGGCGCGCATAATAGGCGGGGCTTAAACATATTGCTTGAAAACCTAATGGATAAGCAAATACCGTTTGCTGTGCTTGAAATTGATATCGACTTTTTTAAACGGGTTAATGATACGTTTGGCCATGATACGGGTGATGAAGTATTAAAAACCCTTACTCATATTATACAGTCGTTATCGCGCAAGCATGATATTGTGGCACGCACTGGTGGAGAAGAGTTTTTACTGGTGTTGCCAAACGAAAATAGTGATAGTGCATTTGTTATTGCTGAGCGTTTACGCAACCAAGTAGCCACCACATTGATGGCAAAAGTAGGCTATATAAATGTATCGATTGGTATCGCTACTTGGCCACAGCATAGCGATGATATTAACCAAGTATATAAATGCGCTGACAAAGCGCTCTATCACGCTAAAGAAACGGGTCGTAATAAAAGTGTGATCGCCAGCTAAAATTAAATTTATTTTTAAAAATTAACTTACCTTAAGTTTTATTTAAGTTTCACTGATTAAGTTTTATCTATAGATTTAATACAGGCGATGCTTATATGCAACTAGCTCAACATCATTCCTCAGCTGCGCTGTTTCAACAGCCTTTTCATTTTGTTAGTGCTACACAAAGTGATAAACACCGTCAGCGCCTTGAAGATACAGTAAAACAAGGCTTTTTCGCTGCGTATAATGCAAGCCTAACCTCATTTATGCCATTACTCTGTCAGTATAAAACTGTGCAAGGGCATTGCACATTAGGGCTCAGAAACGCTACTTCCCCTTTATTCATTGAACAATATTTAGCTGCGGCCATTGAACAATTTTTACCACCATGCACACCGCGAAATAAGGTGTTTGAGCTAGGTAACCTTTGCTCAACACATCGTAAAGCCACGCTATCTCATTTTATTATTGTAAATGAAGCTTTGCGCGGCTTTGGCGCGAGCTACTTAGTGTTTTGCGCTACCAAAAAAGTACGCGCCTTACTGCGCCTACTAGGTGTTACCTGCAACGAAATTGCACTGGCTAATAGCACTGTAGTAGATCAGCCAAAGAGCTGGGGTAGCTATTATGAGAATCAGCCTACGGTGTGCATTGTTAATTTAGCGCAGGCACATCAGCAAGTACTTAACACACCCATGCTGTTAAATATTAAACAGCAAAATACACAACAAATTAATGCCTTGATGACTGCGTTGGAGAGCATATGAGCCTATTAAATAATATTAATAAGGTAGCGAATGAGCCAGTGGTTGTTAGTTACTTAGCCAATAAAGTGATGCCTATTAGCGTTTTGGAGTTACAACAAGAAACTAATAAGCTGACAGCTATTTTTAACGCTTTAGATTCTGGTGCAATTGCCTTCCAGCTTGATAATACTCCAGCTTGGCTGGTTGTTGATGCCGCAACCAGTGCTGCAAACAAGGTTGCGGTGCCTATCGCCCATTTTTTTAGTCAGCAGCAAACACAGTATGTGCTAGCGCAATGCGGTGCGCAGTTTTTTATTAGTGATATGCCTCGTCATTCGCTTGGTAAGCATTCATTGTCGGTAACATTATTTGAGCATTATACCCTTTATATTTATCAGCTCGATGCGATTGAGCCCGTGGACTATTTTACTGGTACGCAAAAAATTACATTTACTTCAGGTTCTACTGGCGAGCCAAAAGGGGTGTGCTTATCAACACAAAGCCAGATGCAGGTAGCTCAGTCATTATGTGAGCAAATAAACATTAGTAACCCCGTGCATTTATGCTTACTTCCGCTGCCAGTACTATTGGAAAATATAGCGGGTGTGTATGCGCCTTTGTTAAGTGGCGGTTGTGTACATTTAATGCCGCTAAACGAATTAGGTTTTGTTGGCTCAGGGTTAAAAAACCCTAACAAACTCATTGGTGCAATCGATAGTGTAAAACCTAACACCCTTATTTTAGTGCCTGAGTTATTAACGTGTTTAGTTGCCTTTGCAAAACAAGGCTGGCAGCCACCAAAGTCACTTAAGTTTATTGCTGTTGGCGGAGCACGGGTTAGTGAATCTTTAATTTTAACTGCACGAGAATATAACCTACCGGTTTATCAAGGGTATGGTTTGTCTGAGGCTGCTTCAGTAGTGAGTTTAAACACCCCCAACTATGACGACATAAATAGTGCTGGTGAAGTATTAGGGCACGTTGAAACGAAAGTTGAAAATGATGAGTTATTTATTAAAGGGTCGTTATTTTTAGGGTATTTAAATCAAGCGCCGCATAACCAAAATACCTGGTACGCCACTGGCGACTTAGTATCTAAGCGTAATAATAAGCTGTACATAAAAGGGCGAGTAAAAAATCTGATCATCACCAGTATGGGGCGTAATGTTAGCGCCGAATGGCCTGAATCATTAATTTTAAGCCAAAGTGCGATACAGCAAGCGGTGGTGTTTGGTGAAAGCCAGCCATTTTTAAGCGCGCTTATTTATGCGGCTCCCGGATTTAGTGATGAGCAATTAAAAGCACATTTAAAAACAGTAAACCAGCAACTTCCTGACTACGCACAGATTAAAAAGTGGCATCGTTTGGCCCAACCTTTAAACGAGCAGCAAGGATTATTAACCGCTAATAATCGCCCTAAACGAGCGGCAATTAGCCAGCACTACAGCCCTATTTTTGAACAGTTTTACCGACTTGGAGAAGTGATCCATGAGTGATTTTTTTAA
The DNA here is from genome assembly GCF_003173795.1 of Pseudoalteromonas sp. meg-B1. Lineage (GTDB taxonomy): Bacteria > Pseudomonadota > Gammaproteobacteria > Enterobacterales > Alteromonadaceae > Pseudoalteromonas > Pseudoalteromonas undina. Next base: position 310,233 of record NZ_QGQU01000002.1, read on the forward strand.
TACAATAAAAGCACAAACTCAAAACGAGCGTGAGTACTTATTAGCTGCGCCAATTATACAGCGTGTATTTAACGGACAAGCAACACTTGAAGAGTATGCCTCGTTTTTAGCGCAGGCTTATCATCATGTAAAACACACCGTTCCTTTAATGATGTCACTTGGCGCACGTTTGTCTGACGAGCAAGAATGGTTACGAGAAGCGGTAGCTGAATATATTGAAGAAGAAATTGGTCATCAAGAGTGGGTGCTAAACGACATTGCAGCCTGTGGGTTTGATAAAGAAAGTGTGCGCTATAGTCAGCCACAATTCGCCACTGAAATGATGGTGTCGTATGCCTACGATAGTATTGCACGTAAAAATCCGCTTAGCTTTTTTGGCATGGTGCACGTATTAGAGGGGACCTCAATTGCGCTTGCTGATGGAGCCGCATCAAACATAGCAAATGCAGTAGGACTTCCTAAAAAAGCGTTTAGCTATTTAACCTCTCACGGCGCGCTTGATATAGAGCATGTTAAGTTTTTTGAAAACTTAATGAATCAAATTACCGACGAGGCGGATCAGCAGGCTATTTTACATGGTGCAAAATGTTTTTATCGTTTGTACGGCGATATTTTTCGCGCTTTAGACGACGAGCCGTTTTTTAAAGCATCAGCACAAGAGCAACACGCATGAATACCGGCTTATGTGTATTAACTGGTGCGACAGGTGGAATTGGTCAAGCCATTGCCAAAACACTACACGGCCAAGGTTGGCAACTACTCTTGGTGGGGCGAAATAGTGATGCCCTCAATACGCTAAGTAGTCAATGTCCCGGTAGTATAGTTTTTGTGGGGGACTTAACGATTGCCGAAAACATGTTGGCACTAGCCATTAAAGCCAAAAAATTAGGGGGCGCTAAGTTACTCATAAACAATGCAGGCATTAATGTAATGCAAAGCTTAAGTGCATCGAGTAGTGAGCAAATTGATAATCTACTGAGCACTAATTTAGCCGTCCCTATGAAATTATGTCAGTTGTTTTTAGCGCAATTGCATGCGAATAAAGGCTCCATAGTTAATGTTGGGTCGTCATTTGGCAGTATAGGTTACCCATATCAAACACTTTACTGTGCTAGTAAGTTCGGTTTACGTGGTTTTAGCGAAGCGCTATCACGAGAGCTTTCAGATACACCCGTTAAAGTTAGTTATTTAGCACCAAGAGCAACCGATACAGATATTAATGATGCACAAACACGAGCAATGAATAAGGCGCTTGGTAATCAAATGGACTCCCCGCAGTTGGTGGCTGATGAGTTAGTTGCGTTATTAAACTCAAATAAAACCAGACGATTTATTGGTTTTCCTGAGAAACTTTTTGCACGTATCAATGGTGTTTTTCCACGTATTGTGGATAACGCAATTGCTAAACAGCTCCCTAAAATAAAACAGTTTTTAGGTTAATAGAGGATTTATTATGAAAAAATTTACTTTAGTAGCTTATTTAAGCATTGTTAGTGTGTTTTCATCGCCGGTATTTGCAGACGAACAAAGCGATTTACTCGCTATTCAACAGCAGTGGGCTGTCGCTAATTATGAGCTTAAAGATGATGCACAAATCAAAGCCTTTACTCAACTAAGTGAGCAAAGTGCTCAATTTATTGAAAGCTACCCTGATTCAGCAAATAGCTATACGTGGAACGGCATTGTACTGGCCAGTTTTGCTGGCGCAAAGGGCGGGTTAGGGGCGCTGGGCTATGCTAAAGATGCAAAAGCGTCATTAGAGCAAGCCCTTAAAATAGACGACAGTGCTTTAGGTGGCTCAGCGTATGCCAGCCTAGCAACCTTATACAGTAAAGTACCGGGGTGGCCTATTGGTTTTGGTGATGATGACACCGCCGACAAGTTTTTTAAGCAAGCGCTCGCTTTTAACAAAAAAGGCATTGATACTAACTACTTGTATGGTGAGTTTTTATATGACGAGCGTGAATATGAGCAAGCTAAAGCCCATTTGTTAGTTGCGCAAGCAGCAGGTATTCGTGATACTCGTGCTAAAGCTGATAAATATCGTCAACAAGCAATTAGCTCTTTATTAGCTAAAGTAGATAAAAAACTAAAGAGATAGCAAAATAAACAATGCATTTATTATTAGTTGAAGATGATCATCTTGTGGCGCAAGGGCTTTGCCGCTCATTGCGCCAAGAAGGCTACAGTGTAGAGCATAGCGCAACGGTTAAGCATGCATTGCAATGCTTAGGCAGTGGTGAAATAGAGTTGGTTATACTTGACCTAGGTTTACCCGATGGTGATGGTTCACAAATTCTAAAGCACATAAAAGCGCAAAAAAAAGTGATTCCGGTGGTTATACTAACTGCACGAAGTAGCATAGATGACAAGGTGCAAGGGCTTGATATGGGCGCTGATGATTATTTAGCTAAGCCATTTGAACCAGCCGAATTATTTGCTCGTTTGCGCGTAGCAAGCCGACGAGTAAATCAAGCTCAGTCGAGTTTATTACAGTGTGGTGAAGTGACTATGGACACGTCAGCGCATAGTGTCACACTCAGCGATGAGCTGCTTTCTCTGCCACGAAAAGAATACATGCTGCTAAAGGCACTATTGGAAAACCAAGGTCGCGTGCAATCTAAACAGCAGTTAGAAAACAAACTGTACCAGTGGGGTGAAGAGGTTGGCTCTAACACCATTGAAGTGCATATTCATCACCTACGAAAAAAATTCCCCAGCGATTTTATTAAAACTCTCCGTGGTATTGGTTATGTCGTGGGAAAGAGATAGCTCACGTGATTAAAACGCCCCTAGATTGCACAAACTTGAATTTACAAAGGTAACCATACTCTATGTCAATTCGTAAGCGTTTAACTCTTATTTTACTATCAATGATGGTGTTAACGTGCTTTTTAGCTTTAGTCAAAGGCTACCAAAAAAGTATGAGCCATGGTGAGCAACTACTTGATAGTGAGCTAAAAGTGGTCGCTGGAGTGTTGATGCAACAGCCTTTATCTATAAACGCCATGGCGCCAAAAATGCAAGAAAGCGCCCAGTTACTGTATCAAATTTGGCAAGCTGGTGAGCTCCTTAGTGGCTCTGACGAATTAAATCTTGATTTGAGCCAGTATCAAGCGGGTTTTCAAACGCTTAATATTGCAGGGCAGCGAATGCGGGTATTCGTTTTTGTCACTTCTTTACGCACCGTGGTTGTTGCCGAGCCGATTGCTAAGCGGTTTGAACTTGCCGAGGCGGTGATTTTATCAGCCATGTTGCCTATGCTTTGGGCGGTTCCTTTGCTTGCGCTATTTATTAGCTTTTTTGTTAAATATGCACTGGCACCATTAACCCGTTTATCAAAACAGTTAGCTCTGCGCCAAGCAAATGATTTCACTGCGATCAATTGGCAGGTGACTGATGAAGAGATAAAACCGGTGATCAGCCGCTTAAACGATTTATTTAAACGCGTAGAAACCGCCTATTTACGAGAGCGTTTTTTTGCCTCTGATGCGGCACATGAATTACGTACTCCCCTGAGCAGTTTAAAAATTAATGTGCATAATTTGGCTGCTCAACAAGGGGATAACCAAGAATTACAAGCCATGACTCAAGGTATTAATCGACTGTCCAATATAGTAGAGCAAATGCTAATACTAGGGCGTACTCAGCCAGAGCAGTGGCAAAAACAGTTTAAGGAGCAATCATTATTAGCGATCACGCAAGAAGTAGTTAGCCAGTTGTATGAAAAAATAGAGGCTAAAAACCACACTATCAGTCTTGAGGGAGATGACTTTATCATTAACGGTGATGAATTTACCTTAGTGACGTTGATTTCAAACCTACTTAGCAATGCCATAAAGTACGCACCAGCCAATGGACAAATAAAAATAACGCTAAAGCAGATGCACAAGCAGCGTATTTGGCAAATAGAAGACAGTGGCCCAGGTATGGCGGACGATCAAAAACAACGGATATTTAACCGTTTTTATCGTGTTGGCGGTGACCAACACCCTTCGGGTGAACAAGGTGCGGGTTTAGGCATGGCAATAGTGCAGCATATTATTGCTATTTATCGCGCTGAAATTCACTTAACGGATAGTGATTTGGGTGGCTTAAAAGTACAGGTAGTTTTTGCAGGAGTTAAATGTGATTAAACGACTTATTAGGCCTTACTTATATTGTTGTGTATTTTTATCATTTAACGCCGCCAGTAAAGACTATCTTATTGTACTTAAAGATCATTTGTTTTACCCCGCAGAAATCGTCGTGCCGGCCAATAAAAAGGTACGCTTGTTAATCGAAAATCAAGATAGTACGCCTGAAGAGTTCGACAGTTTCGATCTTAATCGAGAGAAAGTACTTTACCCTAAGCGCAAAAGCGTTATTTATATCGGGCCGTTAATCCCTGGGCGTTATGAATTTTTTGGCGAGTTTTCGCCCAATACGGCACGTGGTGTTGTCATAGTGACTGAAAAGGAGCGCTCTAATGCTAATAACTAGCCTAGTGATGAGTCTAAACCAGTTACTGCCGGTGGCCATTCTACTTATTTTACTGCAAGTTGTAGCCAAGCAAAGTTTAATGAAATTGCTGGGAGGGCTTATTTTAGGGATCGGGCTTTCATTTTTGTTTGTAAAAAGTGCGCCGTTAATTAGCCCCTTGTTTGACTATCAGGGTTTAGAATATGCCCAAATTGGTTTGTGTATTTTAATTTTTATTAGTGCACTGTACTACGCCATTAAACAAGCAACAGCTGCTTTTATGATTGCGATTATCAGCGTAATGACACTTTATTTAAGTCACTACATTATTTACCTGATTGGCTTTTGGCAAAACAACGAAGCGGCTCAAAGTTTATTTATTGGCACTTTTTTAGGCTTGGGAATATGTAGCAGCTTTAGCGTGTTGTTGTATTTTTTATTGAGTGCAACCAAACAGCGCTTTGGGCTTACCCCTTTATTAGTATTGTTGGCATTAAATAGTGCTGCAAAACTAGTAGTGGCACTTGATTTAGCAAGCCAAATTGATTTGATAGCAACAACGGTAACCGTATGGGATTTACGTGACATTTTAACCGAAAACTCAGAGTTTGGACGAGTATTGCGCGCTCTGATTGGTTATGAGGCTACGCCTAATTTAACCAGTGTTTTAAGCTATGCGTTGAGCAGCGTGTTATTTTTATCCGTTTGTTATTTTATTCCTAAATTAATCACTAAGGAAAAATCATGAAAGCAATAAACCTATTTGCAGCCACTGTATTAATTGGTTTTTGTTTATTAATACCTAAGCTCGTTTATGCTGATGGCATAGTAGTAGATAAAGTTTATCATCCGTATGTGTTGCCGTTTGAGCGCGAGCTAGAATGGCGGCTTGTGTCGCATCAAACTGATAGTGGTAATATTTTAGCGCAGCGCGTTGGCTTAGGCGGCGCAATAAACGACACCATGGCATTGGAAGGCTACATCGTGGGTGAGCGCGATGATAACGGTGACTTTGGCTTGCAAGCGTATGAGTTAGAGCTTCGTTGGCAGTTAATAGAGCAGGGCAGGCTATGGGCTGATTGGGGCGCGTTATTTGAATTTGAAAAACAGCATGACGCCGACGCATACGAAGCAACCTCCGGTTTTGTAATTGAAAAAGAGTTTGGGCGTGCAAGCCTCACCATGAATGCTTTTTTAGTATACGAATGGGGGCAAGATATAGAAAACGAATGGGAAAGCGAGTTTAGAGCGCAATATCGCTACCGATACTTGTCTGCTTTTCAGCCCGCGGTTGAGGTTTATCTTGGTGAAGACTTTGTGGGTATTGGCCCTGGGTTTATAGGCTTGCACCGCTTTGATGGACAAAAACAATTAAAGTGGGAAGCCGGTTTTATTACTGAAATCAGCCAGTCAGAGAAGAATCATAGCTTTAGAATGGCGTTAGAATTTGAATTTTAAGCTGCTTAAACAAGTGCTTAACATGTAAAGTGGGTTGCGAGGGTTATTTTATTAATTAAATCGCGTAAAGGGTTGACTTGTCACAGTAACTCTATATAGTAGGCCGCAGCTAGAAAGAAAGCATGATAATTTATAAATCTCCATTTCGTTGTTGTATAAGTAATACTTGTAGTACCGTCCTGAAGTTTTTAAGTACCATCTCATTTTTTGCTACACCGCCCATTAGGGCACAATTTAATTTTTTATATCAGGAATAATACTATGTCTAACATCGTATCAGGTACAGTTAAGTGGTTCAACGAGTCTAAAGGTTTTGGTTTCATCGAGCAAGAAAACGGTCCAGACGTTTTCGCACATTTCTCAGCAATCAAAAGCGAAGGTTTCAAAACTTTAGCTGAAGGCCAACGTGTAGAGTTCACTCTTTCACAAGGTCAAAAAGGTCCTCAAGCTGATAACATCACAGCTCTATAATTTTACTTTTTAAGTAAAATGAAAAAAAGCGCTTAAGGCGCTTTTTTTGTGCCTAAAATTTAAGAACATCCCACCACCGCTTTAACATTCCCGTCATTTTATTTCTATTTACGTCATCTGCTATTTTAACATTACAAACAGCGTTATAAATTAATAGTCTCTACGAGTTTTCTAGGTTAAAGTTATTACTTAAATCATAGGGGGTGTGTATCTATAAATTTATACTATTAGCTTTTGTGCTGTTATTTAGCCAAAAAATTCAGGCTGCTGAGCCTAAACTGGTTATTTATACCGAAAGTTTTCCTCCGTATAACTTTCAAGATGGCACTGGCCAATTGGTGGGTATCAATCATGACATAGTAAAAGATACCTGTGCCCGTGCAGCGCTAGAGTGCGAGTTTATAATGCTACCTTGGAAGCGTGCTTACCACTTAGTGCAAAGTAACCCGCAGTCAGCCATTTTTTCTTTGGCAAAAACGCAAGAGCGAGAGCCTCTTTTTAAATGGGTTGGACCCTTGGTGTCAAATCAAACCTATTTTTATAAATTAAAAACCAGTGAACATATTGTCATGGACGATATCACCCAAGCTAAAAACTACTCGCTAGGCATAGTACGAGGCGATATTTATGAAATGCTGGTGCGTCGACTTGGGTTTGTAGCTGATAAAAACTTATTGCTATTTAGTGAAGCAGACTCATTTATGCGTTTGTTTTTTAAAAAACGTATCGATTTAATTATTGGATCTGACTTTACCATAGGCCATCAAACCGAACCATTTGGCTACTCTAGAGATGATTTAGTAAAGCTTAAACAAATTCATGTAGATGAGCTAAAAGGCAATTATATTGGTTTTAATAAAGCTGCTTCACCTGCGATTGTAGAACGTTTTAATCAAGCATTAAAGCAACTTAAAGCTGAGTCTGAGTATAAACCTTACATTAACCGTTACGTTAAAAATTAAATTCATCGCTATCCGACATCATAGTTGAACGCATAGCATTTCACCGCTAGTTAGCCTCTGGGCCACTTCTTCTGATGACTTTAACACTTTGCCTGTGCTGAATTTATACCAATCCGCAATAATACTTAATCATTTTACGGGGGTAAACGTGTCGCTACCTGCGTTAAAAAATTCTCATTTACGACTGCATGGATGCAGAAGGTAGAGCAATGCAGGAGTTATTGCCGAGAACAACTAAATAGCAAATTTTCTGCCTTGCTATCAATACGTTTTCCAGCCTCAAAATAGACTACTTAACTAAGCGAATTGGTATTAATCGTAGAGAGAACGTGAGAATTAACGAAGATATTAAAAGGGTTTAAAGTAGGGGGGCTAAAACGATAAAAGGGCCTTGCGGCCCTTGGTGAAGTATCGTTCAAGTCAGATAGTGCTTTAACCCCTTAAAGCGCTATCCTATTGTTTTGCAACAGATGGATCATCTCATTAAGTTTCTAAGCTAGCGAGAGGAAAAACCCAGCAATTGCTGCGCTCATAAGGTTAGCCATAGATCCTGCTAACACTGCTCTGAGCCCTAAGCGTGCGATATCCTTTCGCCGACTAGGCGCCATACCGCCTAATCCACCTAGTAAAATGGCTATCGATGATAAGTTAGCAAAGCCACACAATGCAAAAGTAACAATTGCTTGTGTATGCGCACTTAACGTATCGCGATAATTTATAAAGTCTAAGTAAGCAACAAACTCATTTACCACTAACTTTTGACCAATAAAGCTGCCGGCTATAATTGCCTCATTCCACGGTACTCCTAGTAACCATGCAACAGGGGCAAATAAGTAGCCTAAAATTTCTTGTAGCGTTAATGTAGGGTAATCAAATAACCCACCAATACCGCCTAATAAACCGTTTAATAAAGCAATTAACGCAACGAAAGCAAGTAGCATTGCACCTACGTTAAGTGCCAACTGCATACCGTTTGCTGCGCCTGATGCTGCTGCATCAATAACATTAACCGGTTTGTCATCGCCTAAATCTATCTCGGCTAAATCATCTTTAGGTGTTTCTGTCTCTGGCACTATCATTTTTGCCATTAAGAAACCACCTGGTGCCGCCATAAAGCTGGCTGCAATTAAATACTTAAGGTCAACACCAATAATCACATAACCGGCCATTACAGAGCCTGCTACGGTGGCTAAACCACCAACCATTACGGCAAACAATTCCGACTTGGTCATGGTTGCAATAAACGGTTTAACAATTAAAGGCGCTTCAGTTTGACCAACAAAAATATTTGCTGTGGCTGAAAGCGACTCGGTGCGTGAGGTTTTCAATAATTTTTGTAAACCGCCACCCAAAATTTTAATAATCCAATCCATAATGCCCAAGTGATATAACACAGCAACCAACGCTGAGAAAAACACAATAACCGGCAATACTTGAATTGCAAAAATAAACCCTAGCGTATCTTGCGAAGCTAATGGGCCAAATAAAAAGCTAATTCCATCGTTGGCATAACCAATAACCGATGAAACGGCGCGGGACATACTCGCTAATACATTTTTGCCTGCTTCAAAAAACAGTACAAATCCGCCGATAATCACTTGCATTAAAAATGCGATACCCACGGTTCTTAGTTTTATTGCTTTGCGATTAGTTGAGGCTGCAAAGGCAATGCCTAGTAGCACCATCATGCCTACTAAGCTCATAAATGTTGTCATACAAACGTTTCCCGTTGTTATTCTTGTAAAATGTACTTTATTTTACTTTTTATAATATCAATCGCAACGCGATTCATACCGCCTCGAGTCACAACTAAATCAGCGTTATGCTTTGAAGGCTCAATAAATTGATAAAACATCGGTCTAACAGTTGCTTGATATTGCTCAACAACAGATTGTAATGTTCTGCCTCTTTGTTCCATGTCGCGTTGCATTCGGCGCATTAAACAAATATCTAGCGGTGTATCTATAAACACCTTGATATCAAATTCTTTATTAAGCGCTTTATCGCTCAGTAATAAAATACCTTCTACAATGAGTATTTTAGCCGAAGCCACACGGCGTGTTTTATCGCTGCGTGTATGTTGGGCATAATCATAAGTTGGTACTTCAACAGAGTGGCCATTACGAAGTTGTGTTAAATGCTCAAGCATTAGTTCGTGTTCAAATGCATCAGGATGGTCGTAATTCGTTTGCGTACGATGTGCCATGGGCAAATGCGATTGATCCTTGTAATAAGCATCTTCTTCAATAATGGCGATAGCGCCTGGTTCAAGCTCATTTACCAATTCATTATAAATTGTTTGGCTAAATAGAGATTTGCCGGACGCCGATGCGCCTGCAATAGCTATAATAGTTCGTGTCACTAAAGTTCTCACCCACACAGAAGGATATATTGTTGGTAGATCACAATAGCAAAAAAGACACGATTAATCTCTTTTGCTTCGCTTAAGAGTGCAAATTTATAATGTTTAGGTTTTATGAAACAGGACTTATGTCCTGTACGGAAAAATCGAAGAGCAGATAAAGTAACCACCTAGAACAGATGTGAGGTCACAATGGCAAGAGCAATTATCTTAATGGCGGATAGTTTAGGAATTGGCGCAGCACCCGATGCAGATAAATTCGGTGATGTAGGTGCTAATACATTCGCACATTTACTCAAGGCATATTATGACGAAACTGGCAGTAAGCTTTCGCTTCCTAACCTTTCAAAACTAGGGTTAGTTGATGCATGTGAAGCCGCTGGTAAAGAACCCTGTTTAATTGCTGACCGAAATGAGCCACAAGGTGCATGGGGTTATGCAAAAGAGCTTTCAAGCGGTAAAGACACGCCATCGGGTCATTGGGAAATGGCTGGCGTGCCAGTGTTATTTGATTGGGGATATTTCCCAAAAACACAACCGAGTTTCCCACAAGAATTTGTAGACGAGTTTATTGCTCGTACAGGTATTCCGGGCATTTTAGGCAATTGCCATGCATCGGGAACCACTATTTTAGAGCAGCTAGGTGAAGAGCACGTAAAAACAGGTAAACCAATCTGTTACACCTCAGCTGACAGTGTGTTTCAAATAGCCGCGCATGAAGAATCATTCGGCCTAGAGAAGCTTTATCAAGTTTGCGAAATCGCACGGGCGCTGCTTGATGAAATGAATATAGGACGAGTGATTGCGCGGCCATTTTTGGGTTCAAATAGTCAAGACTTTGCCAGAACCGGTAATCGTCGTGATTATTCAGTATTACCGCCTTCGCCAACATTGCTTGATGTACTTGCAAAAGACGGTGGCGAAGTAATCAGTATTGGTAAAATTTCAGATATTTATGCGCACCAAGGCATTACCCAAAAGCATAAAGCGCCAGGTTTAATGAACTTGCTAGAAAAAACCAGTGAAGTGATGGCCACTGCGCAGGATCACAGTTTAATTTTTACCAATTTAGTTGATTTTGATGAAAAGTTTGGCCATCGCAGAAATCCTGTTGGCTATGCTAAAGCGCTAAAAGAGTTTGATGATTACTTACCAACTATTTTAGATCAGCTAAAGCCTGATGATTTATTAATGATCACCGCCGATCATGGCTGTGACCCGACCTTTCCAGGGTCAGAGCACACTCGTGAGTATGTGCCAGTTATTGCTTATCAGCCAGGAATGAACAACACGCCACTGGGTGAACGCAATAGCTTTGCTGATATCGGTCAAACACTTGCGCAATGGTTTAACCTTAAAGCGTTAGAATATGGTGATGGCTTTATTGATAAGCTGAACACAGTTAAATAACTTAGAAATACGCTCGCTATTTTAAAGTAATAGGGCTTTTAGCCAAACAAAAGGAAAACAATCAATGAGTACTCCGCATATCAGTGCAAACGTAGGTGATTTTGCCGAAACAGTATTAATGCCAGGCGATCCGCTACGCGCACAATATATTGCTGAAAACTTTTTAGATGATGCAGTGCAAGTAACTGGCGTACGTAACATGTACGGCTTTACTGGAACTTACAAAGGTAAGCCAGTGAGCATTATGGGTTCAGGCATGGGCATTCCTTCAATGTCAATTTATGCTCGTGAGCTTATTGTTAGTTTTGGCGTTAAAAATATTATCCGTATTGGTACCTGTGGTGGTATTGGCAGCGATATTAAAATTCGCGACGTAATCTTTGCACAAGGTGCAAGTACTGATTCTAACGTGAACCGTGCCCGCGTTCGTGGTACTGACTTTGCAGCGATTGCTAACTTTGATTTACTTTTAAACGGCGTTAATGCGGCTAAAGATTTAGGCATTGATGCAAAAGTAGGTAACGTATTTACTACCGATACTTTCTATCAAGCTGATGACACTTTCTACAAAGACCTAGACAAACTAGGTGTACTTGCGGTTGATATGGAAACAGCTGGCCTATACGGCGTAGCAGCAGAGTACGGCGCAAAAGCAATGGCATTATTTACCGTAAGCGATCACGTGATCACCGGCGAAGCAACACCTGCAGATGAGCGTCAAACCACGTTCAACGAAATGGTAAAAATTGCATTAGAGTCTATCTAATCTTAAACAGTTCCTTGGTAACGTATTCACTAAGTTTTGGAGACACGCCCAAAGTGAAGTGAGACTAAACCCCCAAAGCCGCATGTTATGCGGCTTTTTTTATGCCTGAATTTAGGTGCGGGATGCGAGCCAAGGGCTTCGAGCTACGAGCTTTATGTTCCTAGGTTTTAGCACTAGCTCGTTGCTCGATACTCGAAACCCGTAGCCCGTTGTGTTCTCATTTATTTCCCTGTCAGTATTTATAACTTAATGCTAATGTTTAAGTTATAAAGCTTGCCTTTAAAGTGAACAATTTTAAAGTTTTAGCTGATAGCTGATAGCTGATAGCTGATAGCTGATAGCTGATAGCTGATAGCTGAAAAACGTCTTAAACTCTGGAGTAACTATGTCTAATTGGATTGATGCGACAGTAAAGTCAGTCAAATGGTGGAATGAATCGTTATTTAGCATAACCGTTCACGCTGATGTAGAGCCGTTTAAAGCAGGGCAATTTACAAAGCTCTCTATTATGGACGGTGATAAACGTATCGCTCGCGCCTACTCTTATGTTAATGCACCACAAAGTCCTGATTTAGAGTTTTACCTCATCAATGTGGTTGATGGTTTACTATCTTCTCATTTAGCCACACTCAAACCAGGTGACACCGTATTAATAGAGCGCCGAGCAACTGGCTTTTTTACTCTAGATGAAGTGCCTGCGAGTGAGCAATTGTGGATGCTTAGTACAGGCACAGCTATTGGGCCATTTTTATCAATGTTACAGCAGAGCGAAGTATGGCAAAAATACAAACACATAAATTTAGTGCATGGTGTACGGCAAAATAGCGATTTAAGCTATCAGGAGCTTATTAACAAACTAATAAAATCACACCCTAGTCAACTCAACTATATTCCGGTTGTTAGCCGTGAGGTGCCTTTACAAGGCTTAGCAGGCAGAATTACCACTGTGATTGAAAACAACGCTTTATATGAGCACGTGGGGTTATGGGCTACACCAAATAACGCCCAATTTATGCTGTGTGGTAATCCGCAAATGGTTAAAGACACCACAGAGTTATTATTGGCTCAAAATTATAAGCGTAATCGTCGAAAAGAGCCGGGACATATCACGGTTGAGCAGTATTGGTAGCTAGCTATAACGTTATAATAACTATCTCAGAGGCCTAAAATTTGCTATGTTGCGCTTTAATTGTATTTAGTCTTCGTACTTAGGAAATCCATGAAATCTTTATTTATTATTTGTGCCTGTTTATTGGCCGCTTTCACGTTAAATAGTCATGCTATAGAGCAATCAACACCGCTGGACGAGACTAAACAAACACAGCAAAAAAATGCAGCGCAACAACAAGACGCGCTTGATACATTAAGCCAAGAGGCTAATACACCAAAAAAGCCGGTTGTTGAGAAAGTAAAAGCAGATGACTCTCAAGTACTTGGCAGCGAATCTACAAAGCCCGTTCAGCAGCCTAATAGTAAAGCGGATAAAGCTCAGGCTGTTGCGCAAGCTGAGCAAGCAGTTACACAAGCAAAAGAAGCACTCACAGCAAAGCAACAAGCCAAAGCAAAACAGTCGCGTGAGTCACTTGCTGTTGTTGAGCAATTAGTAAATGCTTACAACGCGCGTAACATTGAAGAATTTATTCGCATGTATGATGAAGATGTTGAGTTTTATATTTTCCCGAATGAGCTATTATTTAAAGGTAAAGAAAAACTAATAGCGCGTTATGGCATTATGTTTAAAAAACTTAAGTGTCTGCACTCATCACCAATCAAGCGTATTGTGCATGGTGATATTGTAATAGACCATGAACTGTCAGAAACCTGTTCAACGGATGCGAACGTTATAGATAAACGTTCAGAGCTTATATCAAGTTATCAGATCAAAGATGGTAAAGTGGTTAGGGTTTTATTTTTTAGGTAATTATTAATTATGCAGCTAAGTGACGAGAAAAAAATTCGTGTAATGTATCGAGTAGAGCCAGGCTGTTTAGGCCCTGATGGCGTAGACCACATTGAAGACTTTTGTCGCTTTGCGAACAAGCACATTAAATCGCCTTATTATGCGCAGTTATTATTTTTACCTCGATACGACAAGCAAAAAGATGAGCGCCAATACAGCGTTAAAAACCGCAATTTATCTCAGGTGCAGGCTAAAGCGTACTTAAATCATTTTGAAATTGACATAGAAGACTTTGAAGAGCAGCTAGACGAGCTGCTCTCTAAATCAATAGACTTATACTTCAAACGCTAGGGTCAGCAGACCCTAAGCTTCGTTTGAAACAATAGCATTAAAGCTATCGTTATCATGTAGGCTGGCAAAAGCACTTTCGTGAAGTAGCTCGTTTCGTAAGTTAGGCGAGTATTCAAGAGACATTTTTATATCAGCTAGGGCATCTGCATGCTCATGCGTTAAAGCATACGCACAGGCTCTTTGCCAATAGGCGTAACCGTAATCGCTATCTATATCAATGGCTTGATTGCAAAGCTCAATGGCTTGCTCAGTTTCATTTAGTTCTAATAATGCATCCGCTTTGTAGGCAATGGCTTCTACATCTTCTGGTTTACGTTTTAAAATCTCATCGAATATTTCAATTTTATTGGCAATATCACTTTCTAGGTTGGCTCGCATCCATAACGAATGAACTTCGTTGGTGATCGATATACGTTCTTGGTTACTGAGTATTTCTTCAGAACGTACACGCAGTTTTTCTTCTAAAATTTTCAAGCGGTCTTCGTACTCGTCAGTAATAACACTAACTCGAGTATTTACTATATCTTCTACTTTATTTTTTACATCACGTAGTGAATTCCAGCCCACCAATACTAAAATAGAAGCAGTGGCAGTAATAATAAAAAATACATTATTAATGGTATCTGTGGTGTAGGTAAGCGCCCGATCGGCGGTGTCTAACTGTGCATGCGTAACTTGTTTGGTTACGTCTTCACGCAGTTTTTGTTGATCTTGGCGAACCGACTTTAATTCGTCGAGAATATAACGCTCAAGTAATGGCTTATACATTGGCTCTTTTAGCTGCGCTAATTCACGTTGCTGTTGCTCATCCAAGGTCGCGGTGTTTTTATCAGCAGCTTGCACTACAGATGAAGCACCTATAAAAACAATAAATAGTAAAAAATAAAAACGCATTGATATGCCTAGTTAAAAAATTAATTAATCGCTTTGTTAACTCTAACATGCGCACATCATTGGTACTAGGGTGAGTATAGGGAAGCTGGCATTAACTTGAGTAGCAGTAATTATAGGCAAAAAAAACCAGCCCAAGGTGGGCTGGAAAAAACTACATCAACATCTCAGGGAACAATAGGAGATAAGGCCTAGTGTATATGTGCCTACCTGAATTTTTACTTAACTAAATTCAAATAGTTAAAATAGGGAAGAAATAAAGGTGCATAAATAGTTTATACACCTTTTATAACTATAATTTCATGGCGAAGGGGGGTATTCCACTGTGCACTTAAGATAACCTAAGTCACTTTCAAACCCTTCAGCATACATTACGTGGCTATTTTTAATAACGATCATCTATTTTATAAAAAGTTTTAATATTAAGCACACAACTGGCAGCACCATCATATTTATAAATGATTGTAATCGTTTTAAAGCATCGTCTTGCTCTAGCGTATCAAAGCCGCTACACGTATATTGAATAAGCAGAGACCGTACACGTCATTAATATAATGGCAAAAAAATAACAGCGCTCCCAATTGGTGAATGCCAAAAGCAGTAAGCATGGGCGTTTTTATTTATATTTAAAAAGGAGCTCAATATGGATAATCATAAAGTGGGTAAATGCCCAGTTATGCATGGCAGTAATACCACAACTGAAAACACCAATACAGATTGGTGGCCAAATTCACTAAATTTAGACATCCTTCATCAGCACGATAGTAAAACTACCCCCTACGATAGCGACTTTAATTACGCCGACGCTTTTAATTCACTCGACTTAGAGGCACTTAAAACCGACCTAAAAAATTTAATGACTCAAAGCCAACCGTGGTGGCCAGCCGATTGGGGGCACTATGGTGGCCTGATGATCCGTATGGCGTGGCATGCAGCGGGCTCGTATCGTTTAGCGGATGGCCGAGGCGGTGGCGGTACGGGTAATCAACGTTTTGCTCCACTTAACTCATGGCCCGATAATGCCAACCTCGACAAAGCTCGCCGTTTGCTGTGGCCAATTAAAAAGAAATACGGCAATAAGCTTTCATGGGCTGATCTGATTATTTTAGCCGGTAATATGGCGTATGAATCAATGGGACTTAAAACCTTTGGCTTTGCTGGCGGCCGTGAAGATATTTGGCACCCAGAAAAAGACGTTTACTGGGGCGCAGAAAAAGAATGGCTTGCGCCTAGTGATGAGCGATATACCCAGGTTGATAAACCCGATACCATGGAAAACCCATTAGCAGCAGTACAAATGGGCTTAATTTATGTAAACCCAGAAGGGGTTAATGGCAAGCCCGATCCGCTTAAAACCGCAGATCAAGTTCGGGAAACCTTTGCCCGCATGGCCATGAACGACGAAGAAACCGCAGCACTCACCGTTGGTGGCCACACTGTAGGTAAAACTCACGGTAATGGTAAAGAAGAAAACTTAGGCCCTGAGCCAGAAGCTGCCGACGTGCATGAGCAAGGTCTAGGTTGGAATAACCATAAAACGCGTGGCATTGGCCGCGATACCATGACCTCAGGTATTGAGGGCGCATGGACAACTTACCCAACTAAATGGGATAACGGCTATTGTAAATTGTTGCTCAATTACGAATGGGAGCTAACAAAAAGCCCTGCCGGTGCTCATCAGTGGGAGCCGGTTAATATTAAAGAAGAAGATAAACCCGTTGATGTGGAAGACTCATCAATTCGTTTAAACCCAATAATGACCGATGCCGACATGGCAATGAAGCTCGACCCCGCATATCGTAAAATTATTGAGCGTTTTAATGATGATTTTGAGTACTTTACTGACGTATTTGCTCGCGCATGGTTTAAGTTAACCCACCGTGATTTAGGGCCAAAATCGCGCTATTTAGGTGCCGATGTACCAAGCGAAGATTTAATTTGGCAAGATCCAATTCCAACGGTTGATTACACCCTAAGCGACGCTGAAATAACCGATTTAAAAGCGAAGCTACTTAATTGTGGATTAAGTGAAACCGACTTAATTAATACCGCATGGGATAGCGCACGTACTTATAGAGGCTCCGATCACCGTGGTGGTGCAAATGGCGCCCGTATTCGCCTAGCTCCGCAAAATAGCTGGCAAGGTAACGAACCAGAGCGTTTAGCTAATGTGATTGCAGCCCTTGAAAAACTGCAAGCGAGTTTAACTAAGCCTGTTAGTATGGCCGATTTAATTGTACTTGGCGGCACCGCTGCGGTTGAGCAAGCGGCTAAAAAGGCAGGAGTTGATATAACCGTACCGTTTGCCCCAGGGCGTGGCGATGCTAGTGATGACATGACCGATGCAGAGTCATTCGAGCCATTAGAACCAATTCATGACGGTTTTAGAAATTGGTTGAAAAAAGACTACGCTGTATCCGCCGAGGAGCTATTACTGGAGCGCAGCCAATTAATGGGCTTAACCGCGCCAGAAATGAGCGTGTTACTAGCTGGTATGCGCGTACTGGGCACTAACTATGGCAATAGTGACCATGGCGTATTTACAGACAACGTAGGCGTACTGAGTAACGACTTCTTTGTTAATTTAACTGACATGAACAACCGCTGGGAACCTGCAAGTAAAGGCGAGTACAACATAGTTGATCGCGCAAGCGGTAAAACCAAGTACACGGCTACGCGGGTTGATTTAGTGTTTGGTTCAAACTCAATTTTACGTGCATTGGCAGAGTTTTATGCTCAAGACGATAACAAAACCCGTTTTGTACACGACTTTATAAATGCATGGGTAAAAGTAATGAACGCCGATAGGTTTGATATTAAATAAACCTGAGTAATATTTAAAAAGGAGCAGTAATGCTCCTTTTTTTATTATTTGAAAGTTACGAGCTGCGGGCAACGGGCTGCGAGGCGCGAGCTAGTGCTAAAATCTGAAACCTTTATCCTTTAACCTACTCTTTCAGCGCAGCGCCTCATAGCCCTCTTTGTGCATAATTCACTAAAAGCTATTTGAACACAGAGAAGCGAATGAGAGTAAATGAGAAGACAACGGACTTCGAGCTGCGAGTCGCGGGTAAAATGCAGCGCCTCATAACCTTCAGTGGTAAATAAATCACTTAAAAGTTATTTGCACAAAGAGCAAATAATGAGTGCAAATGAGCAAAAAAACACAGCCTTTCTTTGCTTTTTTATAAATAAACTACCAAGCACAATTCTGCCGAACCCCGAACCCCGAACCCCGAAATACAGACACAAAAAAACGGCGCTTAAACAAGCACCGCTTTTAAAATGGTTTAGGCTATTTCTTTAACCTTTAACCTTTAACCTTTAACCTTTAACCTTTAACCTAGCTCTTAAGCTACTTTATTTTCTTCGCAGCTTGCTAGGTATTCGTCAAACGTACCTTGGAAGTCAATCACTTGCTTGTCTTTAATATCAACAATACGCGTTGCTAGTGACGATACAAACTCACGGTCATGGCTTACAAAAATAAGTGTGCCTTTAAAGTCTTTTAGGGCATTGTTAAGCGCTTCAATGGCTTCCATATCCATGTGGTTTGTTGGTTCATCCATTATTAGTACGTTAACGTCTTGCATCATTAACTTACCGAATAACAAACGGTTTTTCTCACCACCTGAACAGTTACGCGCTTTTTTATTTGAATCGTCTGCGGTAAATAATAAACGCCCTAACATGCCACGAACCATTAAATCGTTGTGTTTAGCTGTTCGCCACTGCGACATCCAATCAAATAAAGTTAAGTCGTTATCAAAGTCTTTGCTGCTGTCTTGTGGGCAGTAACCAAAGGTCGCGTTTTCTGACCATTTAACTTCACCGTGTAAACTTTCAAGCTCGTTAACTAAACAACGTAAAAAGGTGGTTTTACCCACACCGTTTTCGCCAATTACCGCAAGCTTTGCACCCGCTTCTAGCAATAAGTCGCCGCCGGTAAATAACGTTTCACCGTCAAACCCATGGCCAAGCTTGGTTAGCTCAAGCGCTTGGCGATACATTTTTTTGCCTTCGTCAAAGCTCAGTGACGGGCTCATACGGCTTGATGCTTTAACTTCATCAAGCTTAATTTTATCCATTTTTTTAGCGCGCGAGCTGGCTTGTTTTGCTTTAGAGGCATTAGCACCAAAACGGTTAACAAAGTCTTGCAGCTCGTCTATTTCAGCGCTTTTTTTCGCGTTTTCAGCTAATAACTGTTCGCGTTGCAAGCCTGAGGCTTCAAGGTACTTTTCGTAGTTACCTGGGTAAATACGCAGCTCGCCGTAATCAATATCGGCCATGTGCGTACATACCGAGTTTAAAAAGTGACGGTCATGGGAAATAATAATCATGGTACATTTACGTTGGTTAAGCTCATTCGCAAGCCACGTAATAGTATGAATATCCAAGTTATTGGTTGGCTCATCAAGTAGCAAAATATCAGGGTTAGCAAATAGCGCCTGTGCTAAAAGCACACGCAATTTCCAACCAGGGGCTACGTTTGCCATTAAACCATAATGAAAATCTTTATCGATACCCGCATCAAGTAGTATTTCTTCTGCGCGGCTTTCTGCGGTGTAACCGTCCATTTCAGCAAAAACGCTTTCAAGCTCGGCCACTTTCATGCCGTCTTCTTCGCTCATTTCAGGCAACGAATAAATACGGTCGCGCTCTTGTTTTACTTTCCAAAGCTCAACGTCGCCCATAATTACCGCATCAACTACGCTGTATTGTTCAAACGCAAACTGATCTTGGCTAAGGTTACCTAATTTTAGCCCCGGCGTAATAGACACATTACCTGCACTAGGCGTAAGCGCACCGCTTAAAATTTTCATAAATGTCGACTTGCCGCAGCCGTTAGCGCCAATTAAACCGTAACGGTTACCGTTACCAAATTTAGCTGAAATGTTTTCAAACAACGGCTCTGCGCCAAACTGCATCGTAATATTTGCGGTGGAGATCAAAAAAAGTAATCCTAGAAAATTAATGGCAGGGTTAAGCTGCAGCAAGGTGCCGCATAAATAAACAAGCGATAGAGTAAATAATAGGCCGCGAATTATACAGATCCACGCCCAAAGATGAAAGGTAAAAGAATAAAGCTTAAAAGCTATAACAGCTGATAAATAGCGTGTATGTTGCTTTTATTTTGTTTAATTAACTCATTTATAGTTTGTAACTCGGCTTGGTTAATAGACTTTTTACTCAACATTAAATGAATAGAACTCTTATTAATAGCCGCCATACTAGTAACAAGCTCAATGCTTGGGTGTTGGTTTAAAAAATATTGTGCTGCTACTTCGTCTTCTATTGCGTAATCCACTCTGTTTTTACTAAGCATTGCAAAGCGTTTATCGGCTGTGGGCATCATAATAACGTGAGCAGGATGATTTTGTTTAAACTGCGCAAATGCAGCGCCATAATAACTACCGCGACCAGTAGCGAGAGTTAAATCTCTATAAAAAATATCGCTTAGGTTATTTATATCAGGAGAGTCGCTATATTTATAAAGGCGCATTATTTCATCGCGATAAGTATCGCTAAAATAGGCATAACTTTGTCTATCAGAGGTTATGCTGGCTGCAAAAACAACATCAATACGACCTTCTTTTAACTCTTCAAAAGCACGAGCCGAAGTAGGCAGCAACATAAACTTTAAACAAAAAGGTGAGCCGTTAAAAATCGTATTTACCACATCAATTTCAACGCCTGTTAAATTGTTATTAACTGCCACCACATAAGGCGGCCAGTTGCGTTCATTAGTACCCACTTTAAGTGTTTTGGCACAGGCAAATACCTTAAAACTACCAATTATTAGTAATACAACAAAAGCGAGTCTTAGCATTTTATTACTCTAAAGAATGACTACAACTAAGTATACACTAGCTGGCAGATTTATCCCGCTTGTAATAAATAAAGAGCGCGCAGTGCAGGTAGCCCAGTAAAAACAAATGGGGGGCTTAAGGAGTTGCAACTAAGCCTAACGACGCTCGATAAGCCTTTAATTGTTTTTCACGGCCAATTTCATCGGTTAACTTATTCCAGCCGGTTTCAATGTTTTCAACCGTTTGGTCTACGGTTTGGTTATGCCTTAAGTATTTAGCTACTTCCGTGTCGAGTATGTCTCTAAAGTAACGGTTGTTTTCAAAAATTCTTAAATCCAGAATAATATTGGCATTATTTACCGTTTTAGAAATAGAGCCTAAATAAAAGCGAAGGGTATTTTCACTCATGCCTTGCTTAAGCCAGCTTTGCTGATTAACCAATTGAGAGGTACGATACGGGTTCATGCCCGTGGCCCCTATGGTTACATCTTCATTAGATTGCAAAGGCTGAGTAACATACGACAAGTACTCATAAGCGAGCTTTTTTTTGCCAGTAGTGCTGGCGCGGTTTATTGAGCCTACCCAACCACCAAATGCAGCATAAGGCGCATAGTTAATATCGCCCATGGCAAATGGGCAAAGGGTAGAGTTACATCGTTCAAGCTGGTTTGTTTTACGATTTAATACCTCGGTTGACCCCGGTAATATACTTACCCCCGTTTTGTTTTTTACTTTAGATTCGGGTAGTACGGTCATGGTGCCAATATCGCCCCATTCAATAGCTAAAGCGCAGCGCCCATTAATAAACGCATACCTTACATCGTTAGTGTCAAAGTTAAGTTCATCGGCAGAGCCAAATTCGGTGGTTTGTTTATAAATTTGTAAGGCTTTTTTAAATGCCGCGTTATTCACTAACGGCGCCATGGTTTTGGTGTTAAAAAATATCCCCTGCGAGGTACCTTTGCTTTGCAAAAAACTACCCGCAATAGACAACAGCGACCAATACGACTGTTCATTGGCTTTTTTAGAAATGCATGAGCCAAAATCACCTTCGCCATCCCCATTCATATCAACCCCATGCAATTGCTTAGCAATAGCAAGGTAATCATCCCAGGTTCTGGGTGGGGTAAGGCCATACTTTTTAAGTACATCGAGGCGGTAATACAGTAAGTGTATATCGCCATCGAGGGGGATAGAGTAAATTTGACTATTATATTTAGAGCTAAAATCTCTAAAAAAGCGCGATACATCATTCCATTGAATTAAAGGGTCGGCACTTACGTAAGTGTCTAGGCGCTCTAGGTAATTGTTTTGTGCAAAATCAACCATCCACTGCGATGCATAAGCAATAATATCGTACTGGCTGGTTGGTGAGCTTAAATCTTTACTTATTTCGTTATATAACTGACCAAAAGGCACCTTGGTTACATTAACTTTAATACCGGTTCGCTGTTCAAACTCTAATCCCCTTTGTATTAGTGGCTTGCTAATAATAGTGCCTAAATCAACCGTAAGTACATTAAGTTGGGTGTTTGCGTGAAGCAGTGTACTGGGTTGGCTTTCTATTTTAGAGAGAGGCAGGTTACTTTGTGCAACGCATTGAAAAACAAAAATTAAGCTTATAACTAAAGCAAATACAACTCTCATAAAAAACTCAACCACAGCAATATGTAGTTACTACTCTAGTCTATATTTTGTGGAAAGGGAAAAGGCAGGTAGTTGTAAGCAATAAAAAGCGCTTCTAGCTCACCACTGGCAAGTAACTTAGCAAAGCCGGCATCAAAAATTTGTGCTAGCTCGCGGCCTTTAGCGTTATCGGTAAAGGCAATATATTGCTTTATTGGAACTATGTTTTCAATTTGGTACTGCTGTGGGTCAAAGTTTATTGTTGATAACTCAGCGGCATTAGCAATCAAGGTTTGCTGCAGCGCTTTACGGCTATCTAAAAAGAAATCAAGCCTATCAAGCTTGAGCATTTTAACGCCCTCAATCCGCTGAGTAACCTGTTGCAAATCAATCGGCACATACAAATAATTATTGTAGTTAGATCCCCTTAATGTGCCTACCGAGCGGTTTTGTAGCGAATACTCACCTTGCCAATTTTTAAATCGGCCTTTTTTAAACATCGCCGACACAAAAGTAATATCGTAATGCCAAACCGGAAAGTACAACCCCTCCACCTCATTTTGCCTTGCACTTAACATAGCATCGGCATTGCCGTTAGCCGTCCACCAATAAGCACGCGACTGAGGCACAATCATAATATTGAGTTCAATCGACTGCGCAGCAAAAATTTTAGTCAGCATATCAACGTAAAGGCCAGAGCCGTCTTTTTCTACCAGCCCGTCAATGGTGTCGGTAGCCAGTACAATTTTTTTAATATCGCTCGACGCCCAACCACTGCTAGGCACGCCTAAACAAAGCGCTAAAAGTACAGCTAAAAACCACTTAAACCTAACATTCATTGTAAGTAACACCTCGGTACTTAAACACAGCTACACTAGCCAATACATTTTTTATACTAGTAAGCGCTGAAGAGCGATCTTATGAGTAAACATAGCACACCTCGCTGACCAATAAATGAACGGTGCAATACGTGTTCATACTATTACACTGAAGGGTAAATAACAGCCATGTTTTTAGTGTGGATTAAGGTAAGTGTTTAATTATTGCTACTCATTCAAATAGCGCCGAGGCGTTTATATAACTTTAATACTTTCAAAGATGTAGAGTTAATAGGTAAAAGTGTAAATAACATTGGTTTATAGCCGTTAAACAGTGCTTTTTTGTAATAAAAACATACTACTTAGGGCGTATATATTGCCGTAGCTCTATATTTTTAAATGTTGATACTGTAGATTAGTTATAAATGAATGCCAGATTAATAAATAAACCAAGGAGCGGTGAATTTAGTGCCTACTAAAACACTCAATTACTACAATCAACATGCACAAACTTTTAGCGACTCAACGCTTAATGTTGATATGTCGGCGCTTTACGCTGAGTTTTTACCGCTTATCCCTAAACATGGCCATATTTTAGATGCTGGCTGTGGCAGTGCCCGCGATGCTATGTATTTTAAACAGCAAGGTTTTACTGTTAGCGCGTTTGATGCAAGCGAAAATATTGCAAAGTTAGCCAGTAATTACTTACTACAAACTGTAGAGGTAAAAGCCTTTCAGCAGCTTAATTGTACAAATATGTACGACGGCATTTGGTGCTGCGCCAGTTTATTGCATGTGCCAAAAGTAGAGTTACCGCAGGTGTTTTTAAAGCTGCAAAATGCCCTAAAACCAAACGGTGTTTTGTATGTGTCGTTTAAATACGGCAGGCAAGAGCGCGTGCATAACGGCCGTGAATTTACCGATTTAAATGAAGATGGCCTAACCGCGCTAATTACCCACCACACCGAGCTTAAAATACTAAAACAATGGCAGAGTGTTGATCAGCGCCCAGGTCGTGAAAGCGAAGTGTGGCTCAATGCGCTAATTAAAGCAGTGCCCGTTTTATGATTGGTACAATGCAGCAGCAACTCGACTTTATTGCCTATATTCAGCGCATGCTGGTTGAGGGCGAATTCACAGCAACTTATAAATATGCACTATTACATGCTATTGCTGATATTTGCGTAGAACAGCAAAATGAAGAACAGAGTGCTCCTATGGAAATAAAAATCGACACGTTAGTCGATAAATTTATTCAACTTTATTGGAACCACTCAATGCCTTACGCTGCGCACTCTACCGATATTATTACTAATACTGAAGATATGCTGTTAAAGCAAAATAGCCAAGGACAGGCAAAGTTCATCACCGAAATTTACAAACTACAAAATGCAGGTGTGAAAAGTTACAACGCATTCAAAAACTACCAACAATATAACCAAGTAATTAGTTCTCTTAGGCGAACATTTATCGATGGCCCTCTTTGGCGCTTACAGTTACTTTCGGGTAAAGAAGAATGTTTTTTATATCCCCATATACTTTTAGGTAAAGGCAGAGAGCCCAAGCGAATTGTTTTAAATGCTGGTATAGCTCAGTGTTTTAGGCGTTTTTACGATTTGGTTGTGCATCTTAGTGTTACTGAATGGATAGAAAAAGTACAAACAATAAAAGCGAATCAAACACTATTAGGATCGCAAAGCCAGCTACAAGAGTTCTTGTTTGGCAGTAACAGAACTGCGTTAAAAGTGGTAACTCCACTATTGATAGATATTCAAAACGGGCTTTGCTTTTACTGCCAAAAGCCAATGAATCTCAAAAACGAAAAAGAAACTAAAAAAACGCCAGAGATCGATCACTTTATTCCTTTTAGGCGCTACCCAAACGACTTAGCACATAACTTTGTTGCTGCGCATGCTGATTGTAATAACAATAAGCGAGACCACCTCGCAGCTTTTGCTCACCGCGACCGCTGGCTAGAACAAAACCTTGATATTCATAAAGCCGAAATCACTAATAAACTGCAACCTTACTTTTATTGCGATGCAGATAAATCGCTTGCAGTAAGCAATTGGGCGTATCAGGTAGCCGAATCAAGCAGTGCTAAATTATGGCTTGGCAAAAACAGTTTCGAACAAGCAAAACCAACTGCTGAGTTGTTTACGTTTCCAAACGCATCCCAACCTGAGTTAAATCAAGTTGCTAAGCCCGAAGTTAGTTTAAAATCAACTGATAACGCATTAAAGCTGCCGTACTTCCCCAATATAAAAATAGCCTGTGGGCATTTTAAAACAGGGGATGAAAGCGATATGGAATTAATGGACGCGCCACTTGGCGCGGGCAAGCTAGACCCGCAAGTGCACTTTTTAGCACACGCATCAGGTAACTCAATGAATGGCGGTAAACACCCAATACTTGATGGTGATTTACTGTTACTTGAGCTTATAACGTCCGATAAAGCCGGATCGCTACGCGGCCAAATAGTGGCGATAGAGCGAGATGATATAGGCGGGGAAGGACAGTATTTACTGCGTAAGGTTAATAAATTACCTAATGGGCAATACGAGCTAATTGCTCAAAACCCAGATTATGAGGTAATGATTGCTGATGAAAGCATGCGAACGTTCGCACGGTTTAAACAAGTGGTTGCTGAGTAGTTTGTAGTCGCGCTTTAACTTGTAGGCGCAGAGCTTGATCGCGCGCAAAGCGCTAATAACCTCTATTCGAGGTTTTATCGCGTTGGCGATGGCAACCAAAGGGCGGCTGCCGCCGACCGCCCTTTGGAATCCCACGGCGCACCCGAGGATCACACTGTGTCCTCAAGTTAAAAATTGATGTGAACGTAAGCGCCGTGTATTCGCCATCCATGGCGAAGTCACGGCTTAACTTGCATCCATGCAAGTGATTACTCATCAATTGACAACTTTCAGGTGTGATCACGGGGAGTTGGAGTGTGTTGGTAGATTGGTGTTATATAGTTTTAAAAAGATAAGTGTTTGATAGCAAAGCTCAAACGTATTCGCTCAACTTAAATTTGAAAGGGATTTAAAATGCATTATGAGAACCTTTACCCTTCACCATCCTCACTTATGGAGTCTTTGCGTGATATAGGTTATTCAATGGAAACAGCTTTAGCTGACGTTATTGATAATAGTATTACTGCGGAAGCGACAGACATCAACATTGATTTTTCTTGGAATGATGCAGAGCCTTGGCTAGCAATTTCCGATAATGGACACGGAATGGATTACCAAGAATTGCTGCTCGCAATGAAACTTGGCAGCCTAAATCCGCTTGAATCTAGAGAGGATAATGATTTAGGTCGATTTGGACTAGGGCTTAAAACAGCTTCTTTTTCCCAGTGCAGAAAACTAACTGTCGTATCAAAAAAAGAAAATAGCATCTCTGCGATGGAGTGGGATCTCGACCAAATAACTGAAAACCCTGATACAGGTTGGAAAGTAAAAGTTTTAGACTCAAATGATTTACATCAAGTTGTAGAGTTAAATGAGCTGCTTTTAAACTTAGATCAAAAATCTTCCGGCACAATTGTATTATGGAGGAAGCTAGATAGATTAGATTCGTTTGATTCTCTCGCCATTAGGGAAAAAAAGCTAAATTTAATCATTGATCATTCAAGAAAGCATCTTGAATTAACATATCATCGTTTTCTCAATGCAGGGCCCGGCAAAAAATCTATACGAATACTTTTAAATGGTGGCAACCTTGAAGGCATTGATCCCTTTAACATTGCTCATAATGCTACATTGGAGCTTCCATCACAGTCTATTTATGTAGACTCTAAAGAAATTAAAGTCCAACCTTTCGTGCTCCCACACTATACAAAAGTTTCTCCTCAAGAATATGAGAAATATTCTGGAGATGGAGGATACCTTCATAACCAAGGCTTTTATGTATATAGAAACAAAAGATTAATTATCAAAAGTACTTGGTTTAGATTAATACCCAAAGAAGAGTTGACTAAATTAGTTCGAGTAAGAGTAGATATACCAAATTCACTAGATCATATTTGGAAAATTGATGTTAAAAAATCAAATGCAAGCCCTCCTGAAGTCGTAAGAAGAGGTTTAAAACAAATCATCTCTGAAGTTGAATATTCTGGAAAACGGGTATTTAAACAAAAAGGTCACCGACTTAAGTCAAAAGTTTTAGAGCCGTTTTGGAATAGGAATGTAGCTTCCGGAAAGGTGAGTTATGAAATAAGTAAAAGCCACCCTTTAATTGAATCTCTCAAAAATAAACTGGGAGATGATTTACAAAAAGAGTTTATCAATATTTTAACGTCTGTAGAGTCTTCTTTCCCTTCAGACTTATATTTTAATGATTTTGCCAATTCACCTGAAAATGTTGTTAAACCGCGTGTGCCAACAGAAGAATTGAAAAATATTATCCAAGTATTTTTGCCGATCTACAAAAATGAAAAATTATCTAAAGAACAAATTGTTGAAAAGATTACTCAGATAGAGCCAATGGCTTCACATATTGATTTAAGCCTTGAAATAATAAAAGAAATGGAACTCGAATAATGACCGATATCGTTAAACTAAACCAAATAGAAGATTTAACTGAAAAATTTTTAGTAGCTAAAGTCGGAGAAAAGGAACTAGATCAGATTGACTCAGAAATGATTCTTGAAACAGTAAAAATGATGGCTCATAGCTTATCTGTTAATGATGAAAACGATATTAATTTGATAGCCACAAAACTAGAAGAACGATTTGATATAAGTATGACTTTAGGGTCATATTTTGAAGCAAAGGACTATATTCCGTGGTTAGAGGATAATCGTGGCGACATTGATTGGTTCTTCTGGAATCGATATAAAAGACACTTATCCCATTCGAATTTTCCACCTAAAGTAGTAACGCAATTAGATCTAGTTACTGACAAGATATTGGATCATTTAGAAAACCCTAAAAAAGAAGGGGATTGGTCAAGGAAGGGGTTAGTCGTTGGTCACGTGCAATCAGGTAAGACCGCTAATTATACTGGTGTTATAAATAAAGCAGCAGATGCTGGTTATAAAGTTATTATCGTACTTGCTGGTATATTGAGTGCTCTCAGAAGTCAGACACAAGAAAGGATTGATGAAGGCTTTAGAGGGGTTGATAGCTCTAAACAATTAGACGATATCCCATTGAGAGATAGGCTAGTTGGCGTGGGTAAATATTCACATGATAAAGTTCCAATTTCATTTACAACTACTGTTCATGACTTTAAAAACAGTATAGCTAAACAAATTGGCTCAACCTTAGATAATTTTAATCAGCCTGTAGTCTTAGTTATCAAAAAGAACAAAGCTATACTTCAAAACCTAATAAACTGGCTAAAAAACAATAATCTTAATTTGGACCAGTTTCCCTTTCTTCTAATTGATGATGAAGCTGACCACGCTTCAATCAATACAAACAAAGAAGACACTGATGCGACAGCAATTAATAGCAAAATTCGCGAGTTACTTAAGCTGTTTCGACAAAATATGTATCTAGGTTACACAGCGACACCTTTTGCAAACATTTTTATCGATCCCGATAATAATGATGAAATGATAGGTGATGAGCTTTTTCCAAGAGATTTTATCATCAGTCTAGACGCTCCCTCAAATTATGTTGGCTCGAAGAGAGTATTCAGCTCAGATTCTGATTTAGACATAGTTCGAGAGTTGCTAGATTATGAAGATTTGCTTCCGCCTTCCCATAAAAAGGATTATGTACCTGAAGCTTTACCTGCGTCACTAGAAGAGGCAATCAGGGCATTTATATTAATTAGAGCTATTCGGATATTAAGAGATCAAGAATTTAAACATAATTCTATGTTGATAAACATTAGTCGATTTACTGATGTACAAAGTCATATCAAACTACTAGTACATGAATATGTTGATGAACTTAGATTAAATATTATTAATCATTATGCGTTAGATGAATTACAAGCAATTAAAAATACATCTATAAGAGACTTGAAAGAAACATTTGGTAAAGAGTTTTCACGTGTTGAGTTTGATTGGAAAACAGTCCAATTGACTTTAAAAAGAGCCGTATCCCCAATTAAAACAATTGAAGTCAATGCATCAAAGAATTCAGAACCCTTAGATTACACAAAAGAAAATTATCCTAAAGGAAGGAGCATTATAGCTGTTGGTGGATTAAGCCTATCTAGGGGGCTAACTTTAGAAGGCTTAACAGTTAGTTATTTTATTCGAAACACGCAGATGTACGACACTTTAATGCAAATGGGCCGATGGTTTGGCTATAGAGACGGTTTTGCTGAACTTTGTCGGTTATATATGCCTTATGATGCAATTTCTTGGTATGAACATATCTCTGATGTAACCGAAGAACTAAGAGATGAATTTAAAAGAATGGAAAATGCCAAACTTACACCTGAAGAGTTTGGATTATGTGTACGCAGTCACCCTGAATCTCTTATTGTAACGGCAAGAAATAAGATGCGCACAGGTACAAGTGTATTGAGGCAAATTAGTTTACATGGACGACATGTTGAAACTACTGTTTTAGGTATTTCTAACAGCTTACAGGACAGCAACAAAAAAGCTTTAGATTACTTAATAAAGGATTTACTGCTTACTAATAGCCTAATTAATACCTCAAGTACCAATTATTTATTTCAAAATATTAGCGATGAGCCTATTAAAAGGTTTATAGATGCCTATACAAATCATCCAGCTTCTATAATGACAGAACCAAAGCCTATTTTAGATTACATCGGAAAGATTAATTGCAATTGGGACGTTCAATTAATCAGTAATTCTAAGCCTCAGAATGAATATAAGGCATACTCAAGACAAAGCATTACCATGCACCCTTTAATGCGGACTGTAAGTCTGTATAAAGAAACGAAAAGTGCTATAACATCCAGCAAAAGGCGGTTCAGTGACCCAAAATGGGAAAGAGCAGGAGTAGACAAAGCTAAAATAGATGCGCATGTTGAAAAACTAGAGAATCCAAGATCTCTATCAGGAAAGTTATTACGACAATTAAGAGATCGCCCATTATTGACCGTTTACCTATTAGATTGTGAGTTAGGCGAAGCAAAAGAACCAGCAGTGGAGCAAACAGCTTTAGCATGGAGTATTAGCTTTCCGGGCGAAGCAGGTAAAGGTAGACCTGAAAATCTTGTTGAATACATCGTTAATACAACATGGTGGAAGCAAGAGTTTGCCAGCTTACTTGAAGAAGAGGATGAATTAGAAAATGATTAATCCTTGGGAAAGCATCAAAACACCAAAAGCAGATTTATCAGCAAGACGAATTGACCATAAGCATCCTTTAGATATTTACTGGGCTAAAGATAGGTTAGGTAGATACTTATTTGTTTGTAAATTAACCAATGAATGTAAATTGCCACCCAAATATCCTTCTCTATTAGGAATAGAGGTTACTTCTATAGCAGAGACTAAACAATTAGTTTTGAGTCTCAAAAACCCCAGCGACTGGGAACTATTTTTTTCGTTATGCAATGACATTATTTCTGCTACGCGAGTGTTAAAACCATCAGCAGTAGTGCCTGTTATTTTTAGAAGAATTGAGCGCTGGAGAGAATTCTTAAAAAAAGATAAAGAAAAGTTATTACCAGAACGAATCATTAAAGGACTAATAGGTGAGTTGGTCTACTTAAATCATCATTTGGCAAAAAAGTATGGTGTAGCTCAAGCAATAGACTTCTGGACTGGACCGGAAGGCAGTCCGCAAGATTTTAATATTCAAAATGCGGCTGTAGAGGTAAAGTGCCAAATAGGTACATCATCACCAAAAATAAAAATCTCATCCGCAGAACAGCTATGTGGGCAGTTAGATGAGCTCTATTTATTCGTGATCACTCTAGGAAGAACTGAGCCTGAAGCTCAAAACGCCCTTTCACTTCCTAAATTAATTTTAGGTATTCAAAACATACTCGAAGAAGAGGGACACTCACAGCAGCTTGAAAAATTCCAAGACGCTTTACTTAACATTGGATACGTGCATAGTGAAGAGTATTTCACTTTTAGTTATATAATAGCTTCTAAAAAGTTCTTCGACGTATCAGGAGACTTTCCGAGAA
Source organism: Pseudoalteromonas sp. meg-B1 (assembly GCF_003173795.1). Lineage (GTDB taxonomy): Bacteria > Pseudomonadota > Gammaproteobacteria > Enterobacterales > Alteromonadaceae > Pseudoalteromonas > Pseudoalteromonas undina. The sequence goes on from NZ_QGQU01000002.1 coordinate 341,598, forward strand.
TTACACTATCAAATATTCCAAATGGGGTTTGCAACGTTACTTATGATTTGGAATTGACAAATTGTGAACCATTTTTAATTGAAGAGCCGTGGGTATCAGCAGTATGAGTTTAGAATTATTTTACACAAACTTTATGCAGGAAATTTATAGCGAGGCTGAAGTTGGAAGTAAATTTAATGAACCTGTTTTTGTTGAAAAAGCTTGCGATTATTTGGTTGAACAAGCTGTTATAGAGAATTACAGCCTTTGCAGTTATAAAAAAGACTCATTAGGGCTTAAGCTAGATGCGTGGCACCAAAATGATGAAAATGGAGTACTGACATTAATCGTATCCCATTATAAAGATAGTCTAGAAACTTTAACGACTTCGCTAGCGACACAAATTTCAAAAAGGGCTGTTCGATTTTTTGAAAGAAGCCTAGATAGTAGTTTCTATCAAACTATGGAAGAGACAGATCTTGCTTATCCTCTTGTACGTGAGATATGTCTTAAGTCGTCAGGGATCACAAGTGTTAAAGTTATTATAATTACCAACGGTGAAATAAGTAAGTCAATTAAATCAATTCCCTCTGTTGATTGCGATAATGGCATAACAATTAATTTTGATATTTGGGACATTGAGAGAATTTATCGTATTGACTCATCTAAAGCAGGTAAAGAATCAATAGAAATTGATTTTAAAGAAGAGTTTGGTAACTACCTTCCTTGCCTGAAAGCGTTTTCGCAAACAGATGAATACCAGTCATATTTATTGGTCTTACCCGGCTCACTACTATCCAAACTTTATGACAAATATACCGAAAGACTACTAGAGCAAAATGTTCGAACATTTCTTCAATTTAAAGGAAAAGTAAATAAAGGAATGCGGAATACCATTATAAATCAGCCAAATATGTTTTTTGCATTTAATAATGGTTTAACAGCTACAGCGGAAGAAATCACGACATATGAAGAGCATGGCAATACCATGATCTCCAAACTAAAAAATTTACAAATCGTGAATGGAGGCCAAACAACAGCGTCAATATACAACACATTGAAAAAAGAAAAAGCAGATTTATCTCAAGTCTTTATTCAAGTGAAATTAACCATCGTGCCACCGGAGTTTGTAGAAACAATTGTTCCTAAAATCTCGGAGTTTGCTAATACTCAAAATAAGGTGAATGCCGCAGATTTCTTCTCTAACAGTCCTTTTCACTGGCGTTTTGAAGAGCTTTCTAGAAGAATTTGGGCACCATCTTCTGAAGGTGGGCTTCAAGAAACGCATTGGTTTTATGAAAGAGCGCGTGGTCAATACATGACTGCCAAAACCAAATTAACTCCTGCGGAACAGAAAAAATTTGAGAAGGTTAATCCTAAACCCCAAATGCTAACTAAAACAGATTTAGCTAAGTTTTATAATTCATGGGAAAAAATGCCACATATTGTAAGTCTAGGTGCTCAGAAAAATTTCGGTAGATTTGCTGATGTGATGACCGAACAATGGAATAAAGATGATAAGCCATTCAATGAGTTATTCTTCAAAGAATCAATTGCTAAAGCGATTTTATTCAAAGAATTAGATAAACAACTTATGAAACAGCCGTGGTATGGCGGATATAAAGCCAATATCGTTACTTATACAATATCAAAGTTCCGACATATGGTAGATAGCAAAGGTAAGTTATTAGACCTTATGGCAATTTGGAATAGTCAATCGGTACCTGCTGAATTGTTAAATAACCTTCTTGATATCGCGGCAAAAGTAAATGAAGTAATTAAAGATACACCTCAACACGTTACTAACATAGGTGAATGGTGTAAAAAGCCCGATTGTTGGGAAAATGTAATAAATACATATGTACCTTTAAAGGGTGCTGTAGAAAATATGTTAATAGATCCTATTGTAGCTGAAGAACAGAAAAAAGAAGCTGCTACTGTCCAAGGCATCGATAATGGTATCGAAGCTCAGAAATATGTTTTCGATAAAATTGATAAATACTGGAAGAAAATGCAAGATTGGAATAAAACTTCGTTTGTATTGAGTCACAAAGAAAAGGGGATTTTAGATATAGCAGCAGCCATTCCTACTAAGATACCAACTGAGAAACAATGTTTATCTTTATTAGACATTGAAAAGAAAGCCTTAGAAGAAGGCTTTCACTTTGCTTAACAAAACTATTGTTTTGTGTGAAGTAAAAAATTACTTATTAATTGCCCTATTTGGAAAGCTAAGTATGGCGGTACAGCATTACCTATCTGTACGTATTGATTTGTCCTTGTACCTTCAAAAAGATAGTTATCAGGAAATGTTTGCAAGCGTGCGGCTTCTCGAACACTCAAACTTCTACATTGTTGCGGATCGTAGTGTACGAAGTAGTGACCATCTTTTGAGATATGGCTTGTTACGGTAGTAGCGTATTTATCTGCTACTTGAACTCTAAAACGGTCTGCGTGTGTGCCTGTATCCCAATTTGCATGGGCTGGAGCTAACTCTTTGGGGAAGTGTCGAGATTTAGGTGATGAGCCTTCTATTTGAGCATATGCAGCGCAGTATGCGTACCGTAGTAAATCATCAACCATGTGCCCTCTGGTTTCATGGTTTAGCACTACATTTAAGCTAGGGTCTATATACCAGGCTTTTAATGACTCTGGCATAGCTGGAGTTTTGTCGCTGAATACAGTTTCTATTCTAGATAAACCGATTTTTGGTTGAAGATTTAAGCTATTTGCTGATTCTGGGTCAAATTGCTTTGTTAGAATCTGCTTTAATTTATCTGCATTTTTAGTAACAGCTGCTTCCCAATCTTTTGCATTGTCTTTTTGTTTTGAAAAGCCACTGCGTAAACTTGGTAAGTCACTAATAGCTTGCTCTACGGTAACTTGGTGCTCGCATAGTTTTAGTGTTTCTGGAGTAGCTTTAATATCCTCACGCACGCCGAGTAAAATCACACGATGCCTTGCTTGAGGTATACCGTATTGTTCGCAGCGAATTAAGAAATCGGCAGAGTCTTTGTATTGTGGATTTTCTGGGTTTTCGGCATCAACGACTAATGAGTAGATTTTATATTTTGGAATCTTTTTTTGTTTAGTTACTGAGCCAGGGTTACGCAAGTCTTCCAATATTTGCGGAAACATAACTTGGCCATTAACTTTGGCTGTTAGGATTCCGCGAACATTCTCCATTACAAAAATATCTGGTTTAGCTAGGCTTATTACCTGTAAATATTCTTTGTATAAAAAGTGACGAGCATCATCTTCTGCAATATAGCTTTTATTTCCGGCATTACGTGAGCGGCCAGCTAATGAATATGCTTGGCAAGGAGGGCCACCAATTATAACTTTTGGGCCTTTATGCTTTTTTACCAATTCAGAAATGCGCTTGTGTATAAGTTCATTGTCTTTACCAAGCTCTTTTGCGCCGTTTAATGTTTCTTGATTGGCTTCGAATGAAATATCAGGATGAAGATCAAATAGCTCATCACGTGTAATTTTCCCGTGCAGGTAATCATAGTAATTATCTAACGGCTGAGACTTGTTTTTGAGTAAGCGGAAAAAAGCACGAGTAGTTAAGGTTTGATGTGCATTTACATCCTTCTCAACAGAAATACCTATTTGAAAAGGTGCTTTGCCATCTTCTGTTTTAGCTGCGGAAATTCCTTCGCCAAGCCCACCAGGACCTGCAAATAAATCAATAACAAGAATTTCACCGTTTTCCATAACCAACTAAACAACTACAAAATAAAAAGACGATGAATCATACCAGGCCTTATTTATCCTATAAAGTGTTATATAGGATAAATTGAACGACCGGCCAAAATAACAGCTAATAATTATGAATTAAAGGCTAATGCCAAGACAATCCCCCGTGATCACACCCGAAATTGAATTAATGATGAGTAATAGCAGCGCATGGATGCGCGTTAAGCGATGCTTACACACGGACGTGTTTCATCGCGTTTACGTTCATATTATTAATTTAAATTAAGGAAGTAGTGTGATCCTCGGGGCGCCGAGAGATTCCAAAGAGAAGTCGGCGATTACTTCTCTTTGGTTGCCGTCGCCAACGCGACATATATTAATAAAGGCGACGAGCATCGAGTTGCGGAGATCGGGTTTTGCCATTAAAAGCTACGCTTTTCGCGTCAGCAAGCTTAACGCTTACAGCATAAATACCCCATTAACCTAACTCAACAATATCACCTTGTAAGCATGGCGTTTGCTCAATTACGCCCTGTATTAAAGTAATTAACTGACTTGCCGTTTTACTTGGCTGGCGTGTGTTATGCCATAGAGCATAAATAGGCCTGTTTGCAAAAGCAGGCTGTAATTCAATATAGTCAAAAGCCTGTTTGTCAGTAATACAACTAATTTCACTCATAGGTAATAAACCAACCCCATTTCCTTCTTCAACCATTTTTCGGGCTATTGTTATATCAAAGCAATAACTTATATCGCTGTAGAGTTCTGTTAGTTTGTTAAGCATGCCTGTTGGTAACTGAGTTTGAGTGTAAGGTAAAATTAGGCGAGTTTGTGGTGCATCTTTTTTGCTGACCAACTTAACCGCAATAGCGCCTAAGCGTTTTTGATAATAACTTGAGTCTTGTTGTTGGCCAATGCGAATAGCGAGGTCAAAGCGTTGTTGGCTCAACTGACTATTAGCATTACTCGGTGATATGTGAAAATTGAGCGAAGGATTATCTTTTATAAATGTATTTAGCGCAGGCATAAGCAGATCTGCAATGATGTTTTGTGGGCATAATAAATAAAAAGTATTGCTGCTATTGCTATCACAATTAAGGGCGGTTATTTGATTATTAAGCGCTAACACTGAATCTGAAAGCGATGTATAGAGCTGCTCTCCTTTTGCTGTTAGCACGATTCCTCGTGCTGTACGTTGCAATAATGGCTCTGTTAATTTGGTTTCAAGTGCTTGAATACGTCGCGATAGCGTCGATAAATTTAAGCCTAAGTCTTTTGCCGTTTGGCTCATACTTTTTCGCCTAGCTACCTCTATAAATAAATGAATGTCATCAAGCATTTCTGTTTCTCAATCTTAGTTTGCATTTTTGTGAGTATGGAAGCCCCAAGCTTTTGAATATAGTAACGCCAAGGAGGAAAGATGAAAATTCATTTTATATTTACATTGGTATTTTCGTTCATGATGTCGTTTTTACTATCTGCATGGGTGACCTACGTAAATTTAGGTTTAAGCGATACATTTGTGCAAAGTTGGCTAACTGCATTTATTAATGCCTGGCCTGCGGCTTTTTTAGTAGCCTTTACCGTAGCACCGCCAATTCGTGCTGTGGTTATTAAATTAATTAACAAGGATTTAAGATGATTAATATAGTGGCAAAAATAACCCCTCAAGCTTCATTATTTGATGACTGTAAAGGGCGTTTACAGCAAATTTTAAAGCCTACACAGGCTGAGGTTGGCTGTATTCGATTTGAGCTATACAGCAATAGTGAGCAAACATGCTTGTTTTTAGTCGAACAATTTACGTCGCAAGCTGCTTTGGATACGCATTATTCACAGCCCTATGTAAAAGAGGTGTTTGCATTTTATGAAACGGCGTTAGCAAAACCGGTAGAAGTAAATAAATTAGCCGCGATTGAGTAAGTTTAATTTATCGTGTGTACTTCATTGGAGTGGGGAGTGTGTGTCCTCGGGCGGTCGGCACTCGCTAACGCGATATGTATAAATAAAGGTGACGAGCGGCGGGTTGCGAGGAGCGGGCTTTGAGTATTAAAAGCTACGCTTTTCGCGTCAGCAAGCTGCACGCGATGAGAACAGGTAAAAGGTTCTAGGTTAAAGGTGCTAGGCTGAATATAGTCCGTCGCTCGCGGCTCGTTACCCAAAATTGGCGTTTAAAATAATCACAGCTAAAACTGGTTTCTACGATTTCAACTTACCAATTAATACAATGAGGCAATTAAGTGCGCTATTCGCCTCATTTTTTGAGGCGAATAATGCGTGAAAGTAACGTAATTTAAAAGCGGTGCTTTTCGCGTCAGCAAGCTTAACGCCTACGGTGGTAAAGGCTGCGGACTTCGAGTGACGAGCAGCGAGCTTGTGCTAAAACCTAAAGCCTAAAACCTAGCTCGTAGCTCGCAACCCGTGCCAGGTCAGTCGGCCAGGGCGTTATTTGTGGGTTGATAAGCGCCATTATCTAACGCATCAAAGTAGGCTTGATAGCGGCCGTTTTGTTTAAATTTAAGTAATTGCTGATTAAAAATTTCAAGCCGCTGTTTACTGTATTTGTTATTTTTAGGGAACATCATAAAGCTTTGGTTTATGAGTAAAGCTTTGGGGTGATGGTTAATAGAGCTAAATAGGTTAGGTAACTTACTGGCCAAGGTGTAATAGCCTACGCTTTTTTCCTCGGCAAAGGCATCTATTCTGCCCATAGCTAAGCGTTTAAAGTTTTGCTCTGTGGTACTTACTCGCGACATATCAAATAGACCCGCTTGTAGTGCTTTATCAAACTCTTCGCCATAGCTGTAAGCAAGCCCACCACCGAGTAATAAGCCTTTTAAATCGTTTAGGTTTTGCCAATCAAAAGGGCGTTTTTTGTGATAAAAAAATACAAAACGCTCGTTTAACACTGGCTCACTGTAAAAATAATCCTCAGTACGTTGTTGTTCAAACATCCATACGGCGGTGGCTGCGTATTTATCATTAATGGTGTCGTGGTAAGCACGCGGCCAGGGTAAAAAGGTAAAGTTAACCTTAATATTGGCTTGTGCAAATAAGTCGGTGATTAAATGGGCAATCACACCTTGATGAGGTAATGATTCACTTAAAAAAGGGGGCCATTCGCCGGTACTTATATTTAAAGTAGTGGTATGTGTGGGCTGTTCGTTTTTGGGTTGAATTGCTTCAATTGCGTTACTGTAATCACTCACTAAAGCCATCAGACAAAAAGATGCGGTAAAAATAAGGTATCTTAATTTAGCTGATAACATCACATGCATATGTATAGTTTACTCCTTTTTAGCCATTAGGTTGTGACCGGCGCTGTTCAAAAAGTAGGCTATTGTAGTGGGTGAAACTGAATGCACGCTTAAGCTAGATCAGTCGGCAATAATACTTAATCATTTTACGGGGCTAAACGTGTCGCTACCTGCGTTAAAAAATTCTCATTTACGACTGCATGGATGCAGAAGGTAGAGCAATGCAGGAGCAATTGCCGAGAACAGCTAAATAGCAAATTTTTTGCCTAGCTATTAACACATTTTTCCTGCCTCAAAACAGACCACTTGATTAAGCGAATTGGTATTAGATTTAAAGCCACCTTTTAATAAGTACAGCGTACTCTATTATTCTTTTGTTTGCATGTTTTTTGCGCGCTCTTCAGCTTCAATTAGTGCTTGTGATTTAGGGGCGCGTTGCTTTTCTTCCACTTTCGGTTTTTGTGGTGAATTTGGATCCCAACTTTCATCAAGCGATAAGTTAGCAAATGGGTTACTGCTTTGTGGCGGTATATCAGGCTTAGTGGGTTCAACTGGCGATACCTTTACTTGTTCTGGTTTTATCGCACTTTTTTTAGTGGGTAAGGGGGCGTCGGGATCGAAGGTGCGTATTTCAGGCTCTTTAAAGTCGTGCTCGGTAGATGGCGTTAACGGTGAGCGCGGTTGTTTAGGCGAATGTAAGTCTGCCTTTGGTTGTTGAGGCGAAATGGGATCAGCTGCAATAGGTGCTTCTTTTTTAGTCGCTGGTACAGGCTCGCTAGGCTGATTAACCGGCTTGCGCTGTTTTTTGATTGGTTTGGCTTCGGGATCAAAGTCTCTTACTTGTGGCTCTGCATGCTCGGTGGCATTTTTTATCCGTTCTAAAGTGGCTTTAGCGGCGGCTTCAAACTCTGCGGTATTCGGGATTTGCTTTACTTTAGCTGTGCTCACTTCGTTTGCGTTTGGCTCGGCACTTTCGGTTGTTGTTTTTGGCTCGCTTTTGCTGGTATCAAGAGTCTTAGATTCATCAATAGCAGTACTACTTTGCTTGTCATCGCACTTAGTAGGGGGAGCAGCTAGTGGCATACTGGTATCGGCAAGCTCGTTATTTTGCTTAACATTACGTAGGCGCATTAATACAACAACCCCAATTATTACCACTAAGAGTAGCGCCACACTGGGTAATACTAGCGACAACATATTTGATTTTTTAGGGATTGATGAGGCAACACCGTTAACTTGCTCTGTGGCATTTACGGTAACCGGCATGGCCGTTTGTAAAGGCTCCACTGTTGATTTTGTAACTGCTGGAGTTGTGTTGTTTTGCGTGGTTGTATCAATGCTAGGCTGATCAATTGTTGCAGCATCAGTTTGTTCATCATTTGTTGTTTTGTTGCTTTGTGACTTATTTGTCTCTGTAATTGCTGATGCTGGAACAGTTGTACTTTGAGTATGTTTAATACTTTGCTCAATATCTGGCTCAGACGCTGTTGCTACTGTTTGTTCAACGTTTGATTTTGCGCTTTGCTGTGCAAGTGATGACTGGGTTTGACTCTGTGCAATAGGGGTATTTACAACAGATGAAACAGGCTCAGTTACTTGCGGTTTTGTAATCTCAGGGGTGGATTGTTCAATAATGGGTTGCGCTTTAGGCTTTGCTGCTGGTTGAGTACGTGCTGGGTTACTGCAGTTTTTTTTGTAGTCGCGAGCGGCGTTACGGTACTTACGGCTAGTTTTGTCGTTACTATATTGCTGTATTTCTTGTTTTATAAGAATGCACATCGCTTCGTTGTAAGCGACACTGCTGGCACTATAAAACAAAGTAAAACAAAAAAGTAAGCAACTCAGTAACGGTTTCATAAAACTCAAAAGCGGTTAAGCATCAATGCACTAATTTTAAGCGTAAAGTAAAAAATTATCTAGGGTTTAGCAATTTCGCGCGCTAAGCCTAAATTAGTCAATCACCATTAAGCTGCGGTACTCGTCGTAAGCAAATTGGTCAGTCATGCCGCTTATGTAGTCTTGAATGAGTCTACATCTGTAATAAAACTCATAAGCTGCAAAGTGGTCGGGCTCTTCTTGCATGGCATTTATAGCGTGCTGATAGCTACTTAAATGTTTTTTAGAGAGTTTTTTAACTAATCTCGATTCTATTAATAAACGGTTGTCGCCATGTAGTGCGCGTTTAAAGTCGTCGCTAGTTAATTGCAGTAACGGTTTATAGCATTCTAGTAGGCCGTTAATAATACGGTAGCCTTGTAGTTCGAGCTTTTCGACCTCTTTATGAGAAAATACATGCTCAAGTGCCACTTGCTTAAGGGCTTGGGTTACTGCATGCAGGTAGCTGCGGTCTTCTAATAATGCATGGTTAAAGTCACCATGATAAATTGGCTCTATGTTTTCAATAAAGCGTTTAGCAGCATGATTTACTAATGGGTGCAGTAACGATACACGCAAATAAATAAAAAATTCACTATTAAAATTAAAGGGCTGTGCTTGCGCGCGTTCAATTGCGTAATTAATTGCATCATCAACAAAGCTTTGATGTTGGGTGTCGTTTAAGGCTAAGTTAATTAACGCTTTTTGATACTGCTTTTTTAGTTGCTCGCATAATAACTGTGTGGTGATTATGTCTTTTTCTACCGCATCTTCTATGTCAGCCAAGCAATAAGAAATATCGTCAGCGGCTTCCATTATGTAACTGGCTGGGTGGCGGCAATTCGGCTCCATTTTGAGCTCAGTTTGCAGTGCCTCTACAAAGCTTTTTTCACTGTAGTAGTAGCCCACTTTTTTCATAATGTAGTTTTTATTTTGTGGGATATCTTGCTTCGCTAAGCTGGCAGGGCGGGTGTACTTTAAAATTGCCGCACTTTGGCTGTAGGTTAAATTTAGGCTCAGTAATGAGTGAATAATGCGAATGCCTTGGGCGTTGCCTTCAAAACTGCAGATATCTTGCGCTAAATGTTTAAAAATAACGCCTATACTGCTATTGGCTGTTTGGCAACGCTCAGGCGTAATACTGGCCAAGTTAGCATTAAACCAATTATTAATGGCGGCCTCGCCAAAGTGACCAAATGGCGGGTTACCAATATCGTGCATTAGGCAGGCCATTTCTACTAGGGTTTCTAGCGGGCGTTCTAAGCCTGATAAACCATATTCTTTTTGCTGTTGGTAATTTAAGTTGGCAAAAACACGCTGCACAATAAATCGACCAACTTGTTGTACTTCTAATGAGTGAGTTAGGCGCGAGCGCACTGCCGCGTTACGCTCCAGCGGAAATACTTGGGTTTTTTGTTGCAGCCGACGAATGGCTGCACTATTAATAATTCGGCCACGATCGCTCTCAAGCGCCATTTGTAAATTGGCCGTCGTGCGCTGCATACGCGCTGGGGTGATTTTGCTGCTGAAGTCGATCATGGCAATCCTTTTATTTTGCACGTTGGGCTCTTATTAAGTGCACAGTTATATTTTTTAGTGAGCCATCTTTAATCTATCAGCATGTATCATAAAGTAACAACTTGCTTTAGTATTATTTTTTATAAAATTAACATACATCTATAGGTGTTTAAAATGAAGTTGTGGATCAAAAAGGCAGTCTGTTTTTGCCTTTTATTAGGGATGAGTAATGCGTTTGCAGCCAAAGAGCAAACTGTAGTGATGATTTCAATTGATGGCTTGCGTTGGGATTATATTGAAAAGCACGGTGCTCCCAATTTAAAAGCAATGGCTGAGCAAGGGGTTAGAGCACAAAAAATGCAGCCAGTTTACCCTACTAAAACGTTTCCAAATCATATTTCGGTGATTACTGGTTTACTACCCGTTAACCACGGTATTGTTGACAATAAATTTTGTGACAAAGCGCGCAATAATCAATGCTACAGCATGGGTAAAGGCCAAAAAGACAGTACCTGGGTACGTGGTACTCCATTATGGAATTTAGTAAAAATGCATGGGCTTAAATCGGCGGTGTATTTTTGGCCTGAGTCGGATGCGCGCTTTAATGGTATGACGCCTGATTACTATTTTCACTATTCTAAACAAGGTGACTACCAAGACAGAATTGACCAAATTGTACAATGGTTAAGTTTGCCTCAAGCGCAGCGCCCACGTTTTGTAGCCAGTTACTTTTCGCTGGTTGATAGTATGGGGCATGAGTTTGGCCCAGATGCAGTACAAACACGTGATGCTGTTCATAAGTTAGATGCCTTAGTGGGGCAATTACGTACTCGCTTGAGCAAATTATCTCAGGATATTAATTTAGTAATTGTTTCTGATCATGGTATGGCACAGGTTGATCCTGAGCAAAGCATTATTGTTAGCAGTTTACCTAAAGATGATAATTTTATTATTGTGAATACCGGTCCTCGTTTACTTATTTATACTAAAAGCGATGCTAAAAATGCGGATATTGACGCGTATAAAGCACGCTTACAAAAAGCGGCTAAGGGGCGTTATAGTGTTTTAAGTAGCGAACAGCTTGAAGGCTACCATTATAATAGTGGGAGCCGAGTGGGTGATATTGTGGTGCAAACCAATGCGCCTGCGGTATTTAGTAACGGTACTAAAGCGCCTTATTTAGGTACACATGGCTATGCTTATAGTGATGATATGGCTGCCACCTTTGTAGCAGCAGGCCCTGCGTTTAAAAAAGGGGTAAGTATTGAACTGGTGAATAATTTAGATATTTACCCTGTACTTGCCAAGGTAATGGGGTTAACGCTAATGAGTAAAGTAGATAGCGATGGCAAAACGTTAATGCCTGCAATAAAAGCAGTTAATCATTAAAAAGAGCGCCGAGGCGCTCCGCAAGGGAAACTTAATTGGTGTAAATGGGTAATACTTTACCCATTTTTTTAATGCTAATTCTTAGAATTGGGTTTATTTAAAGTTAGCAATACTGGTTTTTGTGTCGGTTACAGTACGAATAGCATATGCTTGGTTGGTCACACCAAATGAAATGCCATTTACGCTCCAATTTGGGTTAGAGAAATAATCGTACTGAGTTGCACTACCAAACACATGCGGGTAAGCCATAATACTGGCAAATTCATTTTGTACACCGTGGCCCATACCATCAACATATACGCCACCGGCCGTATCGCCTTGCTTACGAGAATGCGCCAAACCTTGGTTATGACCTAGTTCGTGTACGAACGTTGTAGCTCCACAATCAACGGCTGTTATTGAATACATACGGTTACTCATTGAGCTGTATAAATTGCCATTCGTACCTTGACCAACCCATGCTAGTCCACAAGAGATTAAACCGCTGCCTGCACTTTGGCCTGTGCCTAATACGGCTACCATGTCGGCTTTCCAATCATTACGTAAACCATCTACGTAGCTGCTATTTGTCACGGCGTTAAGCCAATCTTCAGAAGGGGTTATTGCATGGTTGCCTAAGTTTTGAGAACCGACTAAACGCAGTGTTATATCAACGCCATTTTGACTATATACTTGATTACTAAAAGCAATAAGCTGATTAATTTTAGTATTAATATTGCTGGTAGCGGCAGCTGATTGGTCGGTATATAAAATACCAATATCAATTGTTTCTGCTGATACTGTGCTAGCGGCACATAATGCCGTTGCAATAGCGGCTGTTGATATTATTTTTTTCATAGTCGTATTTCCTTTCTTTTGTAATTGCAGTTTTACTGCTGAGTCATCTTGGTTGAGGTTAAAAATTAAATTGAGGGTGATTCTTCATCACTGGGCGCAAACGGATCTCCACCGTCAGTATTTTTTGGTGCGGGTTCACCTACTTGGTGTTCTATATGGTTTTTATATAAATCGCGTTTTGCTGCAATCCAGCCGTATTGGCCTTTGCTTTCAAAAACATAATTGCCACTTGGGGCAGTAAATTGACCATAAACCGCGTCATTACCAACGGTTAATATAGTGGTATGCAACGCTCCATTAGCGCCAATCACTTGGCCAACAATGCTTTTATCACCGTTACTGGCATTGGTAACATTCGTTATTTCAGCGCTGTAGGTTTCTGCAGTTTGCGGTATAGCTAGGTCAAAATGATCCCCTGCTTCAAGGGTTTTAAGCGCTGCTAGATCAAATTCTATATAGGCTTCATTTTGTAAATCGGTAGGCAGTACTTTTGCCGCTTTAAGTATTTCTTTGGCCTTGGTTGAAGGTTTATTGATTGCGTCAAATGAGTTTTCAATAACGGCTAACTTTGCTTTTGAAGGGGCGCCTTTTATAGGATCTTTACTCATATCGATTGGTAATGGCTTACGTGTTTGTTTTGCAAATTCAGAATCAACAGGAACGATATCAATAGCTATTGGGGCTTCTACCTCATCGGTTTTATTCTGATTATTAAGCAGCGTATATATGGTAAATACAGACAAAGGAATAGCGATAATTAAAACAATGTAACGTTTCATCTGTTTCTCTTTTAGGGTTATTGGTGAACTAATTGTTAAGTTTTATATTAAAAATAGGATGAGATCAAATTTAAATTGTAACCATAAAGTGTTAATGGGTGTTTTTGTAACTTATTGTAAGTATTTACTTTACCTTTTTTAGGTATTTGTTTTTGATTTAATAAGTGTGGTTTTTTGTAGTAATGACGCACCCTGTGGCATGTTTTTAGGTACGTATGTGTTTTTTAAATTGCAATGATTTTGAAAGACAAAACTGACCAATAAAATTTTTTAGCAACGTGATCATTTTTCATTATTCAAAATTGCAAAGTATAAATAGGCAAAGTATGTTGTAACATTAGGGTTTCTTAATGAGGGAATTATGGCAGGGACTGATCAGTTACTTAGTCGCACTATGGCGGGACTTGTTGCCGTTATTATTGGTTTTTCAAGTTCAATAGCATTGATTTACCAAGTGGTGATCACTTTAGGTGGCACACCTGAACTAGTGGCAAGCTGGATATTAATGCTGGGCTTGGTAATGGGCAGTACCTCTATTGTGTTGTCGTTTTATTATAAAGTGCCTATTTTAATTGCATGGTCTACCACTGGAGCTGCATTACTAATTTCAAGTGCTCAAGGCTATAGCCTACCTGAAGCGATAGGTGCATTTATGCTCTCAGCCTTATTGGTGCTGGTGTCGGGAATAACGGGGTGGTTTGAAAAAATCATGAACCGCATTCCCAGTGAACTGGCTTGTGCCATGTTAGCGGGGGTATTAGTCACATTTGGCATTGATGTGTTTAACTTTATGAACGATATGCCATTAGTTATTGGTTTAATGGTGGTGGTGTACTTTATTGGTAAGCGCTTTTTTGCCCGTTTTGCGATGCTAAGTGTGTTGCTAGCGGGTATATTTTTAGCGTGGTATATGGGCAATATCGATACCAGTACCGTGCATTGGCAAGCCAGTAGTTTTACTTATATTGCGCCAAGCTTTAGTTTGCAGGCATTTGTAAGTATAAGTATTCCTTTATATATAGTAACTATGACCTCACAAAACTTACCCGGTTTCGCTATTTTGAAAGCATATAATTATAAGGCGCCTATATCATCGTCATTAACTGTGACCGGGTTAATAAATTGTGTGACGGCTCCCTTTGGTACCTACTCTATTAATCTAGCAGCCATAACAGCGGCTATTTGTATGAGCGAAGAGGCTGATAAAGACCCTGATAAGCGTTATTGGGCAAGTATTGCTGGTGGCGTGTTTTACATAATTATGGCGTTATGTGCGGCTATGTTAGTGGCAATTGTGGCAAGCCTGCCACAGGCCTTAGTATTGGCGCTGGCGGGTATTGCTTTGTTTGGCACTATTGCCAATAGTTTGCAGCAGTCTTTGCATAGTGCTGAATATACTGAAGCGGCCATTATTACTTTTTTAGTCACGGCCTCAGATTTAACTTTATGGTCGGTGGGCTCTGCCTGTTGGGGAATAATTGCCGGAGCAATCACATTATTAGTGACACGTAAGCGCTAAGCGCAGCTTTGAGTTATAAGTTGTCAGCTATCAGAAAGTGATACAAGAGAAAGCGCGAGATATACTCGCGCCTACAAGCTTTCACCGCACTTGGCTAATCTCCAGCTGAACGCTGAGAGCTAAAACCTAACCGCTGCTCTCTTTTTTTATAGCATTGGCTTTAACACATCAAACATGGCGTCGATGTGATCGTCACGATCATTTAGGGCTGCAATGTATCGGTATTTTTCGCCGCCAGCTTCTTCAAAAATTTCGCGGTTTTCACCTTCTAATTCTTCAAGTGTTTCAAGGCAGTCGGCGCTAAATGCAGGGCTAATAATTGCGATATCTTTAATGCCTTCGCTAGGTAAGCTCTCAAGGGTTGCATCTGTGTATGGTTTTAACCATTCAGCTTTACCAAAGCGACTTTGAAAAGTAGTGATCACTTTATCTTTGTCTAGCCCTAGTTTTTCAACCACTAAACGCGTGGTTTGCTGGCAGAGGCAGTGATATGGGTCGCCATTATCTAAAAACTGTTTAGGCATACCGTGGTATGAAAACACCATTTTTTGTGGCATTCCGTGTTTTTCGAAATCTTCGCTAATGCTGTTAGCGAGTGACTCTAGGTAGGTTGGGTTTTTGTGATACCCATTTACAAAGTGCAGCTCTGGCACCCAGCGCCATTTTTTTAATACATTGGCAACCGCATCAAATGTGGAGCCTGTGGTTGGGCTTGAATACTGCGGGTAAAGTGGCAGCACAATAATACGGGTTAAACCTTTGTCTCTAAGCTCTTCAAGGCCCGCTTCGATTGATGGATTACCATAGCGCATCGCCATAACCACTTCGGTGTTGGTATAGCCATGGTGTTTTAATAAGGCATTTAATTTAAGGCTTTGCTGGCGTGTAATGTGAGTAAGCGGCGAGCCATTTTCGGTCCATATACTTTTATATAATTTAGCTGAGCGTTTTGGGCGAATACGCAAAATGATGCCGTGAAGAATGATCATCCACACTATACGTGGTATTTCTACAATACGCGGATCTGACAAAAACTCACGTAAGTAAACACGTAACGCGCTTGCTGTAGGGGCATCGGGGCTACCTAAGTTGGTTAATAAAATACCTGTTTTTTGGTTAAAACGCCCGTCGTGGGGATTATCGGTAACGGCAGAAAATCGCGACACTGTGTGCTCCTTCAAGCAATATATTTGAAAGTAACTATTATGGCTTAGTATAACGAATAAAAGAGCATTTTAGATCAATCATTTAGCCGTTTTAACCATAATTCTAAACGGAGTCGGCTTTTTGGCTTCGAGTTGCTGTAGTTTCACAATCGATTTTGAATTGAAAACGTGCCCTTTAGGTAAAAGCATAATACCTGTATGGCTGTGCAGTGAGTTTGCCAGTGTCATACTCTCTTCAAGTTCTTGAGCGCAAATTACTTTAATCGAGCCAATAGACGTGTCTGAGGCCATAAGCTGTACATGACTTGCCTCAAGCGATTTTACTATTTTTGGATGATATAAGCTGCCACTACCAAGCTTAATATTATTAAGTGCCACCTCATGACGCATTTTTGTAGTTAATAATGGATCGCTTTGCTCATAATGCTCCCAGTAATCGCGAGCAACGCTGAGCACCATAGCCCCAATAGGAATATCGTTTTTAGCAAGCCCTTTGGGTATTCCTTGGCCGTTGTAGCGTTCGAATTGATGATAAATTGCATCAGAAACATCGCTTAAATGCGTTGCAGGCATGAGCATTAATTGTGAAATACTCGGGTGGGTGTAAAACGTTTTGCGCTGTACTTCATTGAGTTCGTTAATAGGTTTGTTGTAAAGCTCAGGGTCCATCGCAAGTAAACCAATTTGAGCTAAATACCCTGCAATAGGCGCAAGCGTAATACTTCTTTGCGATACATTAAGGTAACGCGCTATTTGCGTGCATGTGCCGGCAATATTCTCTGCTCTTTTACCATCGAGATACGGATTTGCATTAATAAAATTATAAAGCAGTTCAACAGTAGATTGATGCTCTCGTTTTTCACTTTCATTAGCGACTTCAAGTTTTTTCAGCACGCTTCTAATTTGTTTTGTTCGCTTGTCGACGAGTTGTTCTAAATTAGTATTAAGTTCTTTTAGCTGTTGATTTTGTTGATTTACTTGAAGTTGTAAAATTTCATTTTGTTTTTTTAGTCTAAACTTTTCTACACCCGATTGGATAACGCTAATTAAGTGATCATTTTGCCAAGGTTTTTGCACATAGGCATGAATGCCTCCTTCGTTAACCGCACTTATTGTTGACTCTAGATCGGAAAAACCAGTTAATAAAATACGCTGGCTATCGGGAGCGATTTTTCTCGCTTTAGCTAAAAACTCCGCCCCACTCATATGTGGCATACGCATATCACTAATAACGACGTCAAATTCCTTTGCATGCATTTTTTCAAGTGCATCTTGGCCACTGGTTGAAACACTCACATCAAATTTATATTGGCGTAATAAACGAACTAAAGATTTAAGCACATTGGCTTCATCATCTAAGCATAAAATACTCGGTGGTTGTTGATTTAATTGCTCTAATGGGTCAATGTCCGTCATTTTTTTACCAATAAGAAAGTGTATTAAATGGCTAAAGTTAGTCTAAGTTTTGCTTGTAAACAACTGATTTATTTAAGCCATATCAAGATACTGTACTTTAGCAATACGTAAATCACAGCGGATAGGATTAAATACCATAGCGCAGTACCTTGGTTTGCAAATATTTTAACTATATTACTCTTAAAGTTAACGATGATTATTTCAGCTTACTTACACAAAATCAGTGCTGTAAATAGAGCTTATTCAATCGGTTTGTTAGCATTTAAAATAGTGAGTACATCGTCAGTTAGTTTGGGTTTTTTAGGTAAGGTAATATAAAAAACAGTACCTTGGTTTAACTGGCTTTCAACTCGAATTTGACCACTATGCTGCTCTATAATTGCTTTGCTTATAGCCAGCCCTAACCCTGTGCCTTGGCCTATTGGTTTTGTAGTATAGAAAGGGTCAAAAATTTTATTTAATTTGTTCTCATCAATTCCACTGCCATTATCGGCAATAGTTATATAGGCATTTTTTTTATCGGCTTTAGTGGTAATACTGATCACTCCAACCTTGTCGCAAATGGCTTGAGCGGCGTTAAAAAATAAATTTAAAAATACCTGAGAGAGCTGGGTTGAACGCCCTGTGATGATAACGGGTTCTGTGTTGTAGTGTTTTTCAACGTTGGCGTTGTATTTAATTTCGTTCCAGGCAACACGTAATGTGTTATCAATGAGCTCGGTTATATCAATATCGCCAATTTGGGTTTGATCCGGATGAGCAAATTGCCTTAACCCTTGAACAATCTCCTTAACTCGATCAGCCCCTTCAGTCATTTCAGCAATGATATCGCTTGAGTCTGTTTGTAATTCATCAAATTGGTAATGCTGTAGCGTATCTACTAATGTTTGCTGCGTTATGGCTTTTTCTGCTTTGAGTGTGTTAATTAAATGACTAAATTGCTCAAGGTTGTAAGCCAAATTTTGGATATTACTAACAATGTAGCTTAAAGGGTTATTTATTTCGTGTGCAACGCCTGCCGCCATTTGCCCTAACGAAGCCATTTTTTCAGAGTTGATTAGCACTTGTTCAATGTTGCTTTGTTTTTCCTCCATTTCTTTTTGTTTCACAAGTAAGTTTCGTTTTTCAAATTGTGAAATCGTATTCCCTGCAAAACTGACAAAGCGTTGCATTAAAGTAATATCGTGCTGATTAAACGCGCCAATTGTTTCAGAAAAAATATAGAGCTGGTAGCTCTCTGTGCTGGTACTTACTGGAGTGGTGAGCATTGCATGCTGCGAATTCCAAAAAGGATCGGTTACTTGCCAATTAGGAAGTTGGTGTAAGTTAAACACATTTTTAATGTTTCTATTCGGTTTATCGAGAGCTGTAAGCTGGGTAATTATTGCATCGCTATGAGGGTGCGATGCTGTAACTAATGTAGATAATTCATCACTGGGATTTATTTTAATTAAAATAGCCGCAGAAAAAGAGATCGCTTGTTGCAAAATATTAAAAAACTCAGTGAGTAAGGTTTCTGTGCTGTCGTTTTTTAAGATTGCATCTAGGCCGTCTAAAATCAGGCTGTTAAAGGCACGGTTTTCTTCAAGTGCTAAATTATGAACCTGTAATAAATGCAGTTTTTCTAATAGTATTTCGTTGGTAGTCATACAGAATCACCAAATATTTCGCATGAGATCATTAAGTTACCGTGCTTACTAGTTGAGTCGCTAAATGTGCCAAGTTCTCCAAAGGTAAAGCCCATAATAAACGGTGTGTTGGGTAATTGTGCTGCAATAGAGTGTTTTACTTCTTGCATTGCACTTTGAATAGATAACATGCAGCCGCCACAAAAAATAATAATAGCGCCCTTTATATTTTTTATTGCATGTAAGTCTGCCAGTTTGGTCAGTGAAGAAACGACCATATCGCCTCGTTTTATTAATTGTTCAGGGCTTCCCGAAGCAAGATAAACAGTATCGCCAACGCTTAAATTTGAAAATAATTCTAGCGTGCCATTTTCAGCTACCGCTGGGTGGCTTAGCAGCAGCCTAGGAATATCATCATCAGAGGAAAGGGCTCTAGCCAGTGGGGTCATCGTTGATTGGGCAAGTATATTTCCCGCTTTTAACTGTTCAAACCCTATGTTTTTTCGCCACAGATTATAAACATCAAAGGCGGGCTGGTTATTGATAGTATTTAATATGCGACCATCAACGTTTGTAACTGTACCCAGCTGGTCGGTTTTATCATAGCCTGAACTATAAAAGCCGAATGTTTCTACCGAGGGGTATAACACTGCAATAATAAAGCCTTGTTGGTATACATTTTTAGTATCGCTAAAGCACCACTTTGCTGAAATGTCGTTGTCGGCACAACTTCCTCCAAAAACAGGTATACGCTGCCCGATAGCATCTTGAATTCCTTGTAATACCAACTCCTCATTACCTGGAACTTGAAAACACCAGACCATTTTTGGGGCGAGTCCAGTTTGGCCTGCATTAGCAATGGCTTCGAGTACGGTTTGAGCAGCATTTTCTCTTAGATTATCGGTTACATTACAACTTGCAACACCATAATGACCATTTGGGTCTTTAATCGAGAATAAACTAATGCTGTGCTCATTTAATGAGAGGGTTTGCTCGGTTGATGAACCAAGGCATGATGAGATAAATAAACCGTTTTGAGTGTTTTCTATCAAGCTTGGCTGGTTGTTGCAAAGGTGCTTAATGGTATCTGTTGTTGCAAACCCAAGCAGCAAATCAGGGCTGTTGTTCGTAAACTGATTTACAGGTTGGATAAATTGATCTATATCGCTGCCGTGAGTGTGAAAAGTATCAATGGCGAACATAGATGCCCCTTGGTGATAACGATAGCCACAATTGTGGGTGCTTTTAACTATTAATAATAGCTTAGGATTTATTCTAGACTATTCTTGAATAGGGTGTGTTATTGAATTAGCTGCTAATAAATGTCATCTATGTCTTAAGTGTCTCATTTGTCGCCTTGTTATTAAATTTATGTTAATGTAAGTTTAAAATCAAGTTGAATTTTATTAGCATGCTAAAAACATTAAAGCCAAGTGAGATTGCTCGTTACTGCGATGTTCACCAACGAACGGTAAGCCGTTGGATTAACGCGGGAGATTTAAAAGGGCATAAGCTGACTGGTCGAGGCAATTATAGAGTGCAGGTAATTGACTTTATTGATTTTTTAGTCAGACATAAAATGCCAGTTCCACAAAGTTTGTCGCACAAGCCACAGGTCTTAATTATTGACGATGAGGCTAATGTTCGTTCTGCAATTAGGCGTGTTTTAAAACGAAGTGGTTTTGATGTAGTAGAAGCCGCAGGCGGGTTTGAGGCTGGTACGTTAATGCACCAGCGAAAACCAGAGCTGATAACTGTTGATTTATCTATGCCGGGACTAAGCGGCATTGAGGTCATTCGTTTTATCCGCTCTTGCGAAGAGTTTAAAGATATTAAGGTGTTAGTAATTTCAGGGATGCCTGAAACTCAACTAATCGATGCAGTTAATGCCGGTGCTGATGGGTATATTTGTAAGCCATTTAGTAACGATACATTGATAGACAGTGTGAATATTTTATTTGGTAAAAATAGAACTCTTCTTGGGGTGTAAATAGTGGCTTTGCGAATTTTATTAGTAGACGATGAACTCAATGTATTGAAGTCTTTAAAACGAGTACTTGTTCGTTCTGGTTATGATGTAATAACAGCATCCACTGGTTTTGAGGCGCTTGAAATATTAGCGGCTAATCAAGTTGAGATAATCATTACTGACTTTAGAATGCCAGAAATGAACGGTGCTGATTTATTACGGCAGGTTAAAAGTCGCTGGCCCGATTGCGTAAACTTAGTGCTAAGTGGATATGCTGATTTTAAGTCTGTAGTTGAGTTATTGAATCAGGGATTGGTATTTCGTTTTTTAGAAAAACCATGGGTCGATAGTGAACTACTTGAAAACATTAGCGAGGCGCAAGTAAAATATGAACAGCGCCGAGCTAAAAGAGTAAGAGATCAGTTATTAATGGGCAGCATGTCTGGCCTAATAGAAATAGACAATAACGGCATTATTAATCGTTTTAACGCGCCTGCCGCTGAAATCATTCCTGATATTCATTTATACGAAAACAAACACCTCGCCCATTTAGATACAGCTCAAAATAAAGCGGTAAGCCAGTCTTTTATTGACAAGCAAAGCAGTACACTTTTTATTAACTATGCACGCGCCTCTGATCTAGCGAAAAGCGAAGAAATTATGATAGAGCGTTGTTTAAATGATGATTCTTTCCAACTTTTGAAGCTATCAATTAATTCAAACAGCTTGAGTAGTATTTTTCAACTTACCAGAACACAGTCGGTAGTAACCAACGAGTCTGACTTTTATCATCATTTAACGCTGTGTGAAGCGAACAAAGAATGTTATGCCTTGGTTTATATAGGTATCTCGCAGTTTCAATTAATTAATGATTTGCTAGGGGGCGAAGATGGCAGCCACCTTATAAAATTGGTTTTGGATGTGCTAAAAGGCGTATCAGAAAAAGCGGTCAAAGTTCTTCATAAGAGCGCCGATAGGTTCGTATTATTTGTTCCTGAAATTAAATCTGATAGTGAAATTTTAACCGTTCTAAATAAGGCGATGAATGATCTGAAAAAAGCACTTCCTAGTAAATATACCGATGCCCATGTGCAGCTTTATGGTGTGTATGGTTTGTTTCCTGAGGATAGTTTAGAGGGAAAAGAGCTCGTTAATCAAATGCAGTTGACGATGAATTACCAAGTAGGTGATCAGCAGCGTATTTGTTCTCGCTTTGACCCTCAGCTGGTCGCAGATTATAAAAAGAACTTTGATTTAAGCCGTTTATTATTAACAGCGGTAAATAAAGATGAGCTTTCATTACGCTTTCAACCAAAGGTTGATACTAAAACAGGCCAAATATTTATTGCTGAGGTGTTAATTCGCTGGTATGAGCCGAGTAAACATGGCTGGGTAGCGCCAGCTCATTTTATCCCGATTGCTGAATGCGATGGTCAAATTATCTCAATAGGGCGCTGGGTTATTTCTCAAAGCTGTAAAACACTAAAATACTGGGCAGACAACAAAACAGGGGTGGGTGTATTAGCAATTAACTTGTCTGCTAGGCAATTAAAAGATGATCCGGATTGGATTGACTACATGCTCGAGTGTTTAAGCAGCAATAGTTTAGAGCCGTCACAGTTAGTTTTTGAGTTAACAGAAACTTATCTAATCGAAGATTTTACTACCTGCGAACAGCAATTAATAAGGCTAAGATCGTTGGGGTTTAAGCTATTAATTGATGACTTTGGTGTAGGTTATTCATCACTTGGCTATCTTTCTAAGCTCCCTGTAGATGGCGTTAAACTAGATAGAACCCTTATTACTGATATTGAATCGTCTTTAGCGATGCAAAGTATGATTCGTAATATTACGCGTATGTCGCATGATCTAAATTTAAAAGTTGTTGCTGAGGGGGTAGAAACAGCCTATCAATGTGAATTAATTAAAAAGTTAGGGTGTGACTACATACAAGGCTATTACTACAGTGAGCCTTTAGAGCAGGATGATTTTTGTAATTATTTAAACCATTTTAATTCTCAAGGTGCGCAATGAGTTCGATAACGGTCGTCATACTAGACGATGATGCTTTTTTATTAAAAGTATTACAAAGGACTATTCATCGAGCCTATCCAGAAGTTGATATAATGACAACCTCTGATATTGATGAATTTTGGCAGCTGCTAAACACTAAGCAAGACTTAGATTTAGTATTAAGTGATTATTTAATGCCGCAAATGAATGGATTGGATGTTTTAGAGCAATGCTCTTCACAAAACCCCTACCCAGTCAGAGCATTACTTACTGGTGATATGACATTGAGCACCATGATGCGACAACCTAATGTTGTGCATGCTTACCTTGCTAAGCCGTTTAATGAAGCAGATATAACCGCGCTTTTTGACAATGTAGCGGCGTTAAAGTCGTTACCTTTTGCTTTTAATGTGCGCAGGCAGTTAGGGGCAATGATCAGCTTCCCTGTTTACCCTCTTATTTTAAAAGAACTCAGAGACTTAGTACAAAGCGATGAATTTGATTTACATGATATTAGCCATGTTGTCTCTCAAGAGCCAATAATAACCGCTAAATTGTTGCAACTTGCAAACTCTGCTTATCTTGGCTTTATAAGGCCTACCTCGTCAATTGATGAAGCTGTGTCGAGGCTCGGAACCACTATATTAATGGCTATCACCACTTCTTTATTGGTTGCCAAAAATTTTGAATCGTCTATTCCTGTTGATGTGCATGAAAAGCAATTAAATATAGCGGCGAATTACGCTAGTTGTGTTAAGCGTTTTGCAAAGCAAGCAGGTTTTAACTTACATGATCAAGAACTATTATTTTCAGTGGCGTTATTGAGTTTTGTTGGCAAAATTATTTTACTGTCTCAAGGCGAAAGTGAACCGCCAGATGAACATGCGCAAACCATCAACAATGGATACGTGAGTGCCAATTTTATTTCGGCCTACGTTTTAAAGTTATGGGGATACGACACGAAAATATGTAACTTACTGATGAGTTGCCATGATTTAGCTGGTACTGATGATAATGAGTTAACTCTGTTTAATCATATGTTGTATATTGTTTGGCAAATTATTTTTGATGAACAAACTCCCATGCAATTACGTGCATACTGTGACTCAAAAGGCGTAGACCCATTACTTTGCCATGTTATTAGTGAATTTGATTGGCAGAGTTATACCTCTTAAATAGACTCTGTATAAAATAACATTTAAAAACGGGCAGTATTACAAAACCACCTATTTATAATTTCCTCTGAGTTCTCCTTCTTCTCTTTATTATCTACTTTAGTCTAATAAAAACTGCATAAAATATCATTATAAGTACGTTTTATCACCAGCTTGGTTTAAAAAACGTACAACCACGTTGTTTTTAGTTCTTATAAATATAACTTTATATTTAACATTGTATTAACTTGTGGTGGTGTGATATTAAATTGCCACTTTGGTTGTATTTTGAGCTCTTAAAGGTGTTATTTTCCTGTTTTTAAAGTTATTTGCATTTTTATGCTAATTTTATCAAGTTTTTGTTTATTTTTGTTTGTGTATGTTGCTAGGATGTTGGCAAGGGGATACACGAATATACCCCACACACATTATAAGAATACACAAAACAGGGTCATCATTATGTCAACATATCGTTTAAACACCTTGGCTGTAGCGGTTGCTTTTGCCTTCAGTGCGCCAAGTATGGTTAATGCACAAGAAGCGTCAGCTAAAGCTGAAAAAAATATCGAACAAATATCTGTTTTAGGATCGCGAGTTTCAAACCGAACTGCCACTGAGTCGTCATCACCTATTGATTTAATTGACGCAGATGATTTAAACAAAGGCGGCTTTACCGAGCTTGGGCAGAGCTTACAGGCAACGGCGCCGTCATTTAACTTCTCACGAACACAGGTTTCTGATGGTTCTGATTTATTTCGCCCTGCTACATTACGCGGCTTACAACCAGATCAAACCTTGGTTTTAGTCAACGGTAAGCGCCGTCATAATCAATCTATTTTTGGTTTAACAAGTACT
Source organism: Pseudoalteromonas sp. meg-B1 (assembly GCF_003173795.1). GTDB lineage: Bacteria > Pseudomonadota > Gammaproteobacteria > Enterobacterales > Alteromonadaceae > Pseudoalteromonas > Pseudoalteromonas undina. Next base: position 366,654 of record NZ_QGQU01000002.1, read on the forward strand.
GTGGGCGGCGGCTCTGCGGGTACTGACATGAATGCGATCCCGCTTATTGCTTTAAAAGGGGTTGAGGTGTTGCGTGATGGTGCGGCGGCGCAGTATGGCTCAGATGCAATTGCAGGGGTTATCAACTTATCACTTAATAACTCAACAGATTTAACCACCGGGTACGTACAATATGGCGAAACGGCAGAAGGAGATGGAGAAACAATTTCAGCCGGTTTAAACCGTGGCTTTGAATTAGGTAATGAAGGCGGTTTTATTAATTTATCGCTTGAGTACCGCGATGCAGATAAAACTAACCGCGCAGAGCGAGATACGGGTGGGTCACTTAATGTTGCACCAGGTACTTTATCGGACGAAGTACGTTGGGGACAAGGTAATGCAGAAAGTGAATTCACTTCGGTATTTTACAATATGGCGTTGCCAATGGGTGAGGGGGAGCTTTACTCATTTGGTGGTTACTCTGAGCGCACGGCACTAGGCAACGGCTTTTACCGTAATTTTAATGAAGCGTCTAAAAACGTAACGCAAGTATACAGCGACGGCTTTTTACCGCAAATCGACAATGAAGCACAAGATATTTCGGTAGCTGTTGGTTTTAAAGGTGAAATTAACCCTGATTGGACCTACGATGTTTCTGCTGTTTACGGTGAAAACCAATATGATTTTACCTCACGAAATACTTTAAATGCGTCATACGCGGCGGAGTATTTATTTAATAATCAGGGTGCAAGCGATGCCGATATAGCCGCGAATGCTGGCCCAACAGAGGGTTATTCGGGTGGATTTAGATTTGATCAAACAACGTTTAATGCAGATATAAACGGCATTATTGATATTGGTCGCAGTGAGCCTGTTTATGTTTCAATTGGCGCTGAATACCGTAAAGAAAACTATGAAATTGTACCCGGTGAAGAAGCATCATACGCGTGTGGCACAGCCAACACGGATACATCATACCCATCGGTGAACGATCCGAGTCAATTTGCACAATGTGGCTTTCAAGCTTATAACGGCCTTCGTCCTGAAGCTTCAAACAAAAGCGATCGTGATAGTTACGCAGTATATGTAGATGCAGAAACCATGTTAAGCGATGCATGGAATGTGAGTGGTGCCCTTCGCTATGAAGATTTTTCGAATGCGGGTGACGACATCATAGGTAAAGTAGCAACACGTTATGAATTTAATGATGACTTTGCAGTACGTGGTGCCTTATCAACGGGCTTTAGAGCGCCATCATTACAGCAAAGTGGTTACACTGCGTTTACCACTAACTTAGGGTCTGACGGCACGTTAAGTCAGTCGTTTACAGCGACAACGGGCTCTGCATTTCCTGCTGCTTTAGGCGTTGATACATTAAAGCTTGAAACATCAACTAACTACAGTGCCGGTTTTGTTTACGATGTGACCAGTGATTTATCGTTAACGGTGGATTTTTACCGTGTAGAAATTGAAGACCGTATTACATTAGGCAGCTTGTTATCGGCTGATGATGTGGCGTTTAGTCCTGAGGCGGTTGCTGCTCTGCAAGCAACGGGTGCAGTGCAAGCGAATTACTTTTCAAACTCAGTGAATTCAACCACTCAAGGCGTGGACATTATTGCGTCATACCGCACTGATTTATATGACGGTAATTTTTCTGCTACGTTTGCGGGTAACTTAAACGAAACTAAAATTGATAGTGTGAATGCAGCTCCCGGCATTCCAAAAAGTGTAGCACTTGATGACATTCAAAGTAGCTTTTTAACCGACGGACAACCGGGTGAACGTGCAACGCTTACCTTTGATTATGAGCGTGATGCCTACAGCGCAATGATCCGCTTTAATTACTTTGGCGAAACTGATGTGAAGTACTTTGGTAATGACCATATTGAGCTTGCAACAGATGGCTCGTTTAAAGCGACGAGTACCGTAGAGACTGCAGTACTCGTAGATTTAAACGTAAGCTATGAAATTAATGAGATGTTTTCGTTATCGGTTGGAGCAGACAACGTATTTGATGAAACACCGGATGAGCTAGGTGATGATGAAGTACTAAATGCTATCTCAAATGGGGCATTTAAATACCCGTTACGTGCAGTACCATACGGTTTTGATGGCCGTAGTTACTATGCAAAACTAAGCTTTAGTTTTTAATTTTAATTTTTAATTTTTAGGTTAAGTTAAACCAGCAAAGGCGCCGTTTTAAACGGCGCTTTTTTTATGCTTGAAAAAATTGAAAAAGACATTAAAAATGGTTGCATGCTTGAAAATTAAGCATACAATCGCCATCAATATCAGTGTGGGATATGTATCCCTCTCATTTTACTAATAGGAAAAAACAAATGGCTAAAAAAGGCAAAGCAAAAGCGGTTAATAAATCCGAAGTAGACACCGGTCGAGGAGTGATAAAGCACAACGCATTGGCGGCACTGGTAACCTCTAAAGTATTTAAACCGCAAGTGGTTAAAGCTAAAAAAGGTAAAGGTTCGTTTAAACGTAACAACAAACATGCAGGACAAGAGTCCTATTTAATCGCGGCTTAATTAGCACCGATCAAATAGGGCTTTTGACTTACCGAAATAAGGCTGACTTCGAGCTAAGAGCTTCGGGTTTCGAGTCACGAGCAGCGAACACAACCTAGCACCTTTAGCCTTCTCTTTCCGCGCAGCGTCTCATGATCTCTTTTTGAATTAATCACTTAAAACATGTTTGCACAAAGAGAAGTGAATGAGGAGTAAATGAGAAGGCAACGGGCCTCGAGTGACGAGTAGCGAGCTTGTGCAAACAGTCTAGCACCTAGTCATATCAGCCCTTAAATCTATTCTTTCAGCGCAGCGCCTCCCGCAGCTCGTAGCTCGCCACCCGAAATCCGTATCCTCGTTATCCATGTATTATCGATTTAGAATTTGCCAAATAAGAAGCATGGTTTATCACTGTTTGCGAAGGGTTCTCACCAAATAATTGCGTGTAGTCTTTGGTAAATTGCCCTGCATGCCAAAACCCCCAATTGGCAGCAACCACAGAAATGGGTTTATCTTGCTTTGCTAATTTTAGCTCTCTTCTAACATTATTTAATCGGGTTAAACGTAAAAACCGCAGTGGGTTTATCCCTAAAATACTCTCAAAACTATATTGTAAGGTACGCCTGCTCACAAAGGTGAGTTCGCATAATTGAGTAATTGTTACCGTGTTTTGTGGATGCGCTTTTATATAATCTTTTACTTTATCAACAACCGCTTTGCGGTGTTTATAACTGGGAGCGATGCGTTGACATGGAATCTGTTCGTTTAGTAAATGTAATGCCAGCATATTAAGCATGTCTTGCTGTAAATCGGCATTTAGGCCAAAAGCGTTGTTGCTAACCATACTGTTTATTATACCCCGGGCACTTTTTAGCATGGCGTTGCATGTTGTCAGTCGCTCAGTACCTGAAGACGTTATATTTTTTAAGTGCATCCCTTGTATCTGAGCCATATGCTCTAAAGATTGCGTGTCTATTACTAAACCATAAATATTAAACTGCTCAGGTGTAATAAGCTCAAAGTTACTCTCACTAGTGCGACACATAAATTGATTACTTGCCACATTTAAGCCATTAATTTTGCTCTGCTGCGACTGCTTTGGGATCCCGAGCCAAATAGATCGTGGCGCTATTGCGCATTGTTGGTGAAGAGCACGCTCTGTGTATTCTTCAAATGCATGAATATTAGAATAATCCACGCTTTCTATACACCCAAAAAATCGCCCATCACTGAGCTGATCATATTTTTGCTGCCACTGCGTTAGATTATGCGCCTGCTCATCTATATCTTGGGTATGCACCATGCTCTTTTGTGGTGCGCTAGCTAAATCTTGCTGCGTCATAATGGCGTTACTCTTTGCTTTTTTTATTTTTATTAAGATTAAGTTACCACCTGTAACTATAGTTAACTATATGAAATAAAGCTAAAAATGATGATTTGCCAAAATTCGATAGTGTCTTGGTATGAATTAAGCTCTCTTGAAACTAAACAAAATTGATTTATAGCTTATAGGTCAGCAAAACCTGTACCAAGGTTTGAACTAGTTGTTATGTGGAGTAGATCATGGGGCAAAGGTACCGATATACACTGGGCACGCAGGTGTATAATTTTAAAAATTTGGCGCAAGTAATGGCAAAAGCCACTCCTCATCGCTCAGGTGACAGGTTAGCGGGTGTTATTGCACAATCAGCGCAAGAGCGAGCGGTGGCGCAAATGACCTTAGCGGATATTCCGTTGAAGGCATTTTTAAATGAGGCACTGATTGCTTATGAAGACGATGAAATAACTCGCTTAATTATGGACGATCACGATGCTAATGCATTTATGGCGATTGCTCATTTAACCGTGGGAGATTTTCGTAATTGGTTGTTAAGTGACTTTGCAACTCCCTCGGTACTTGCAAGTGTGAGACAAGGGATCACCCCTGAAATGGCTGCGGCTGTAAGCAAAATAATGCGTAATCAGGATCTTATCCTTATTGCTAAAAAATGCCATGTAACCAGTGCATTTAGAAACACCATTGGTTTACCTGGGCATTTATCCACGCGTTTACAACCTAATCACCCAACAGATGATATTAACGGCATTGCCGCCTGTATTTTAGATGGGCTGCTGTACGGTAATGGTGATGCGGTGATAGGTATAAACCCCGCAACCGACAACGTGGCGCAGGCTATTAAATTGATGACATTGATGGATGAGGTGATTCAAAAATATGAAATTCCTACCCAAAGCTGTGTGCTTACACATGTCACTAATACGATTGAATGCATAGAAGCGGGGGCGCCAGTTGATTTAGTGTTTCAGTCTATTGGTGGAACAGAAGCCACCAATTCGAGTTTTGGTTTTAGTTTAAATACTTTAGCTGAGGCACAAGATGCCGCGCTGAGTTTAAAGCGTGGCACGGTAGGCAATAATGTGATGTATTTTGAAACAGGGCAAGGCAGCTCGCTTTCGGCTAATGCTCATCACGGGCTTGATCAGCAAACCTGCGAAACTCGCGCGTATGCCGTTGCACGAAAATTTAATCCACTATTAGTTAATACGGTGGTGGGATTTATAGGCCCGGAGTATTTATTTGATGGCAAAGAAATTACCCGCGCGGGGCTTGAGGATCATTTTTGTGCCAAATTACTGGGTATTCCGATGGGATGTGACGTGTGTTACACCAATCATGCCGAGGCTGACCAAAATGATATGGATAATTTACTTACGCTGCTTGGTGTAGCTGGGTGCTCGTTTGTGATGGGGATTCCGGGCTCCGATGACATTATGCTCAATTACCAAACTACCTCATTTCATGATGCGTTATACGTGCGCCGAGTTCTAGGCTCTCGTCCCGCGCCAGAATTTGAAAAGTGGCTTACTAACATGAACATTATGAAAAACAGTAGCGATGTTACTTTATCGCACAGCCTTCCCGCTGCATTTGCTAAGCCGTTAGATGCACTGGCGGGAGGCCGTTCATGACTGCAGATTTTAAATCAAATGACCTTGCTAATACTGATCATAAAAATAATGGCAATGTGGTACACAACCCATGGCGTGACTTACGCCAGTTTACTGATGCCCGCATAGGACTTGGTCGAGCGGGTATTAGTTTACCAACCTCTGAAATGCTGGCGTTTCAACTGTCGCATGCGCAAGCGCGCGATGCAGTCAATTTTCCACTTGATATCAATGAAATGAAAGCAAAGTTAGCGACTGTTAATGCAGCTAATGCGCGTGTATTGCATTTACATAGCCAAGCGGTTGATAGAGTTACTTATTTACAACGACCAGATTTGGGTCGAAAGCTAAATGAGCATAGTCGTCAATTATTACTTGATTTTGTTGCTGAGCAACAGCAAAGCACCCAAGAAAAATACGACTTAGCCATTGTAGTCGCTGATGGTTTGTCATCGTTGGCGGTTCAAAAAAATGCAGCTCCTTTTATAGCTGAATTACTTTCACAGTTGAGCGTTAATAAGCCACTTACTCTTGCTCCAATCACCTTAGTTGAACAAGGGCGAGTAGCCATTGGTGATGATATTGGTGAGTTATTGAATGCCCAAATTGTGATGGTGCTCATTGGTGAACGTCCTGGGCTTAGCTCACCAGATAGCTTGGGACTTTATTTAACCTGGGAGCCTAAAACAGGGCTTAACGATTCGCTGCGTAATTGTATATCTAATATTCGTCCTGCTGGTTTGCCCTATATCGATGCGGCAAGACGGGCAGCCTACTTATTAAATGAAGCTAAAACATTAAAACTAACGGGAGTGAACTTAAAAGATCGGACACAGGATGATGTGATTGAGCATCAACAATCGAGCCGTCATTTTTTAAATGCGGAATAACGGTAACTAAAAATAAAAAATCGATAAAGAGGATGTTATGTCTACTAATAATTCAGAATACTTAGCAAAAAGGCAGCTCAAAGGTGGCACTGCAGGTTGGTTATTGCTGGCAGGGTTAGGGGTATCGTATGTTATTTCAGGTGACTTTGCTGGGTGGAACTTTGGTATTGCAGAAGCTGGCTGGGGCGGCTTCGCGATAGCTGCAGTGTTAATGGCGATTATGTATTTAACTTTGGTGTTATCGCTGGCTGAAATGTCGGCTGCTATTCCTGCTGCTGGAGGGGGTTATAGTTTTGCTCGTCAAGCAATGGGGCCAACGGGTGGTTATTTAACCGGTCTTGCGGTATTAATTGAATATGCGTTAGCACCGGCCGCCATTGTGATATTTATTGGCTCTGCAGTGGAGGCGTTAACGGGGTTCAATGGCCCATGGGTTTATGCACTATTTTATTTGGTGTTTGTAGGTATTCATTTAGCGGGTGTAGGTGAAGCGCTAAAAGTAATGATGGTCATAAGCGGTTTAGCGGTACTGGCTATTGTTGCAACGGCAGTGGTTTTAATTACAAATTTTGATGCTACCAATTTATTTGATGCTGCAGTAACAGATGCCGCAGGTGCGAATGAATTTTTACCTTTGGGTTGGTATGGGGTGTGGGCTGCATTACCTTTTGCTATGTGGTTGTTTTTAGCGGTTGAAGGCGTGCCATTGGCGGCTGAAGAAGCAAAAGATCCGGCTAAAGATGTACCTAAAGGTATTATTGGCGCCATGGTATTTTTATTGTTTACCGCGTTATTAGTGGTTGTGTTAGTACCCGGCGCAGCAGGTGCAACAGCAATGGGCGCAAGTGCAGTTCCGCTGGTAGATGCGTTAAATGCGACAGGCAATAGCGATTTAGCAACCGTGGTTAATATACTGGGATTAGCAGGGCTGGTGGCTTCATTTTTCTCTATTATTTATGGCTATAGTCGATTGGTGTTTGCGTTATCGCGTGCGGGATATTTACCACGTTCGTTATCAATTACTACAGCGCGTAAAGTGCCAGCACGAGCGCTTATTGTACCTGCTGTATTTGGTTTTTTAGCTTCACTAAGTGGTGAGGGCGATTTAATGTTAGCTATGGCGGTGGTTGGTGCAACAGTATCGTATGCGTTAATGGCGTTCAGTCATATAATGTTGCGCTTAAAACAACCCGACTTACCTCGACCTTATAAAACGCCTGGCGGCATTGTCACTTCAAGCATAGCATTGTGTTTATCCTTGATTGCTCTGACCGGTGTGTACGCCTTTGACCCCCGTGCTTTTTTATACACTATGGTGCTGTTTATAGTCGGTGCGGCGTATTACTTTGGCTTTAGCTCTAAACATTTAGTGGCCAAAAGTGCAGATGAGGAGTTTGCTATGCTAGCCGATGCTGAAGCCGGTTTAAATACAGCGATAAGTGAGGGGTAATTTTCATTTACTAAAATAACTCATGTGGCTTTAACATTCGAAGAGTTTGCACTGGCGCGGTAAGTTTTAACTTACCGCGCCTTTTTATTATTTGACTAGCATCCATAGACCGGCTGCTATCATAAATAGGTTTTCGGTTAATGAAATAAAGCCAAGCGGTACATTGCTGTCGCCGCCAACACAGGCGCATTTTAGTGCTCGCTTGTCTATGTATACAGCTTTAATAACAGAGACTGCGCCAATACTACCTATAAATAGGGAGACAGGGGCAACCATATAAGCGGGTAGTGCTGCAATCATACCTATACCTACAAAGACTTCTAAAAATGGATATACGTAAGCGTAAGGGATCACTTTCATGGCGAATAAGTCGTAAGTGATAAACGAGTTTGAGAAGCTGGTTAAATCTTGCAGCTTTTGTATGGCTAGTACGGCCATTGTTAATGCTACAAAAAGCTCAAGCGTATACACGCTTAGCCCTGCACCACTTAACGAAAAGGCTAAACTTAGCAACAAGGTAACCGCAAAAATCGCTATAACAGGGGTATAGGTTGTACCTTGCTGCCCGGCAGGCGGTTTATTAAAGAAACTTCTAAGTTCGTCGTAGCCACCGATGCGCTTATCATCTATAAACGTTTGTGGTGTTGTTTCTACGTCGTGTTGTTGTTTAAACGCATCGGTTTGCGCTCTTGAGGTGAGTAAGTGATCGTCTACTTCAAAGCCTTGACGTTCAAGCAAATCTTTAGATTTTAAACCAAATGGGCAAATATGTTCATCGGTTGCCATTCTATACAATTGGGCTGACTTGGCCATAATTTACTCCTGTATATTTATACCAATTTGCAATAATACTTAATTAAGTGAATCGGTATTAGAGAGTTGAACTGAGTTATGTAACCTTAAAAGGTCAACAGGCCCTAAGTGTAAAAGTTACACTAAAAGTCGTTTATTTGTTAATAAGCTCAGTAATACAGAAGATTCATTCAAAAAGTAGGCCGTTTTTAATACAACCCTGCGCTGAACGTTTGTTACAGCGCAGAAGTAAATTATATGGTTAACCTAATAAAAGCTAACTAGGACGTGCGGTAGAGTCTCTAACGACGAGCTCAGGAGTGTATAGTTTTATAATATCGCGGTCATTGCCATTACGAATTTGTGCTATTAACAAGCTAGCCGCATCTTCGGCAATTTTATTATTAGGCTGATGAGCCGTGGTGAGTTTTGGCCATGTTTGACGAGAGAATGGGCTATCCTCAAACCCTGTTATAGAAAGCTCGCTGGGTATATCAATGTTCATTAATCTGGCTGCAAATAACGCACCGGCGGCTATTTCATCATTACATGAGACAATAGCGGTTGGCCTATTTGTTTGGCTAATGAGTGTTTTAGCGCCCTCAACCCCCGACTCAAATGAATATTCGCCATCAATAATTAAGCTTGGATCTATAGTAATGTCGTATTGGGTTAGCGCTGCTTTGTAACCTTCCAAGCGCTCTTTGGTCGAGTTATGCTCGCTGCCACCGGCTAAAAAGCCAATGCGCGTGTGGCCGTTATTAATTAGATGCTCAGTAATTGACTTTGAGGCGAGATTATCGTCAATCATAATACAGGGTGTTAATGAGTCAGGCGCGTCGTGCCCTGATAAAATACGCACAACTTTTAGGTCTAGTTGAGTTAGCTTTTCAACAAACTCAGGCATTTCAGAAAAGGGCGGGGTGAGTAAGATTCCCGCGATACGAGTGCGTTTAATCATATTAGTAATTTCATCAAAAATATGCGCTTCTTTGGCATCACATGGGTGAATAAGTAGTTCAAACCCCTGCTTTTTGCACGCATCTAAAATACCATTTTGCATGTCGATAATGTAGTACGCATTAGGATTGTCGTATATGTAAGCTATGCTGTAAGCTTTTGTTCCTGCAAGACTTCTTGCTGCTAAGTTTGGCTGAAAGTTCAACTTTTCGACTGATGCCATAACTCTTTCACGGGTATTGTCACGGACCGAGGTTTCGTTATTTATTACTCTTGATACCGTTTTTATTGATACCCCGGCATCTTTTGCCACGTCGTTTATTGTTGTTCTCATAGGCTTACTAGACCTTTATATATCATTTTAGGTACTAATTTATCTTTATCGGTTAACGACTACAGCAAGAGTAGTTAACAGTACTCGGTTTTTATTATTTGACGACTAAATTATAAAGACATCATTGAATATTAACAGTTAATTTATACGCCTTTCTTGTGAGAATGGTAGATAAAGTTTTAGGTAATAATTTAGTAATATTTAAATTTAATTTAAATACAATGGTTTAAAAGAATATTAAGCTCACACTTGTAAATTTTTTGTATCTTTTTTGCCCTTCTGTGTAGCTATAAAAGAAAAAAAAGGATACATTAACAGCTTAATGACAGCGTTGTCATAAATTAAAGCGCAATGTTAATTATTATTTAGAACCTACATAGTGGATTGTTTGGCTGAGGTAGCAATTACTAGATATGAATAGTGATTAACTTAAAGCATAAAATATTTTTTAGCTGATGGTACATTATAAACTAACCGCACTAAGAATAAATGCATTCAAAAATCGATTTAATTTTTAGCATTTGAAAGAGATGCTTGAGTGACTAAGTTAATAATAAAGGGAGAGTAGCGAATGAAGATTAAATCATTACTGACAGCATGCTGCTTAGCACTAGGTTTAAGTGCATGTCAGGGCAATGTTGAAGGACAAAATACGGCATCGGTTCAGCTAAGCCCTGCAAACGATAGTGCGGTGGAGTTACTTGCTAAAACATTACAAATAAAATATCAGCAAGTTGATAACCGCCCATCAGCACAGTGCGATCCAGATATTGAAAACGGTCACTGTTTTAAAGCGAATTTACATTTAACTGCCAACTCGGCGATTAACGTTGACCAATGGAAAATTTACTTTAGTCAAATTACGCCAATACAAAAGTCGATTAGCGATGAATTTACTATTAAACACGTTAATGGTGATATTCATGTCATTGAGCTTAAAGATGGGTTTACTGGCTTTAAAGCCGGTGAGACTAAAACGATTACTTTTTATGCGCATTTTTGGTCATTATCGCAAAGCGACGCTATTCCTAACTATATCGTGGTGAATAACAATGACACCGCTAAAGTGATTGAAAGTACAAAGCCTAAAATTGATCCAGAGACCGGCTTAGAGCTATTACCTCATGTAGAACCTTATACCGATTACACTCGTCAGTTTAAACGTACTGCGGGCGACAAAACACAGTGGCTTACTGCTGAGCGCTTGTTTGAGCGTAATGAAAAGTATGACTTTTCAGCTTATTTAACCTCGCAAAATCAAGTGAGTAATGTCATTGCTCAGCAAATTATACCCACCCCACGCGTTAGCGAGTTTAGTCAAACTCAAACGCTTGATATTAGCCAAGGGCTTAATATTAATTATGCAGAAGTTAATAAATCAAGTGTATTAGCTGCAATCGAGCGGCTGGAACTACTAGGTATTAATTTAAACGATGATGCAGCGGCAATTAAGGTCACACTTAATTCCAAGGTTAAAAAAGATCAGCTTAATGGTAGTTATAAATTAGCAATTAAAGCCGATGAGGTTGTAATCGATGCAGTTGACGAAACGGGTGTTTTTTATGCTCTGCAAAGTTTAGCGAGCTTATATCAGGTTAACAGTAATATATTACCTGTAGGAGAAGTTATTGATGCACCGCATTATCAGTTTAGAGGTGTGTTGGTTGATGTAGCGCGAAACTTTCGTGATAAAGGCTTTATTTTAAAGTTACTTGATCAAATGGCTGCTTATAAACTTAACAAGCTACATTTACACTTAGGTGATGATGAAGGCTGGCGTTTAGAAATTCCATCACTGCCTGAACTTACAGATATAGGTGCAAAGCGTTGTTTTGATCAAAGCGAGCAGCAATGTTTAATGCCACAGCTAGGCGCAGGGCTTGATACTTCAAGTGCAGCAAACGGCTATTATTCGGTAGCTGATTACCAAGAAATACTTAAAGCGGCGAGTGCGCGTCACATTCAGGTGATCCCATCGCTTGATATGCCAGGACATTCTCGCGCTGCGATTAAATCCATGCAAGCGCGTTATAATAAATATATACAACAAGGCGATAAACAAAAAGCCGAACAGTTTTTACTTTATGACCCGCTTGATACAACGCTCTATTCGTCGGTACAGCACTACAACGACAATACCATTAATGTGTGTTTAGACTCATCCTATGCGTTTATCCGTGAAGTAATGGAACAAGTAAAAAGTATTCATAGTGAGGCACAGCATCCGCTAACTCGTTATCACATAGGTGCCGATGAAACCGCCGGGGCATGGGTCGATTCACCTGCTTGTGCTGATTTTATTAAACAAAATAAGTTAGAAATTACCGAAGCAGGTCAGCTGGGCAGTTATTTTATTGAACGTATCGCTAATATGTTGGCTGATATGAATATTGAAACCGCAGCATGGAGCGATGGCTTATCGCATACTAACCCAGAGAATATGCCAGAGGTTGTGCAAGGTAATATTTGGGATTTATTAATGTGGAATGGCCATCAGCGTGCACATGAATTTGCCAATAGAAATTGGCAAGCAGTGCTTTCGTCGCCAGATGTGCTCTATTTTGACTTTCCGTATGAGGCAGACCCACAAGAGCATGGTTATTACTGGGCTTCAAGGCACATAAATACTGAGAAAATATTTCAGTTTATGCCAGATAATTTGCCTATTCATGCTGAGTTTTGGCTTGATAGAGAAGATAAGCCTTATGTAGCTGATGACACATTACAGCATGATGAGCAAGGCAAGGTCGTATCCGCGCCTTTAGCTAAAGATAAACGTTTTGTGGGTATTCAGGGTCAATTATGGAGCGAAAATACGCGTACCAATAATATGGCTGAATATAAGCTATTCCCACGATTATTATCGCTGGCACAGCGCGCTTGGCATGAAGCAGATTGGGCGGTACCGTATGATCACAATGGATTTGTTTACAGCCAACAAACAAATCGCTTTAGCCCTGAATTAAAACAGCAGCGCGATCAGCAATGGCAAACTTTTGCTGCTACCATGGGGCTAAAAGAATTTGCCAAGTTAGAACGTGCTGATGTGCATTATCGTCTTGCAAATGCAGGTGCTAAAATTGAGAATAGTATGTTGTACGCCAATATTGCTTACCCTGGTTTAGTGATTGAATACAAACAAGGTGATGAGCAATGGAAAACCTACACACAACCTGTCAAAGTAACACAAGATGTATGGGTTCGATCTAAGACTCCATCAGCTAGTCGTGTAAGCAGAAAGCTTAAAGTAACGCACCGTTAAGGTGCGTTTTTCCGTTAAATTATTGACGATTGAAGAAGTTATTTGTTTGTAAATAAAAATAATGACAACGCTGTCATTTGTGCTAGTATAAGATTCATACAGTATGACAGTCCGGCTTTATTTTAGTGTTTTGCAAAACGGTCGAACAACTTAAGAGGCAAAAATGATCACCAACAATATTAAAAACAATCAACTCTTTGTGGGGATCGATGGCGGCGGCACTAAATGTAAAGCAATTATCGTCAATAGCTGTAATAACATAGTCGGCACCGGTGTGGCAGGCCCAGGTAACCCGTTACATGGTTTTAATCAAGCAACTCATTCTATTGAGCAATCAGCGCGTTTAGCATTACAAGATGCAGGGCTTAAAGATACGCCTTTATCTGAGCTTATTGCAGGGGTTGGCCTAGCAGGGGTTAACTTACCAAGTTTGCATAATCAAATGACACAATGGCAACACCCATTTAAAGCCATGCACTTAACTACTGATTTACTTATTGCTTGTATGGGCGCTCATCAGGGCGAGGATGGCGCAGTGATGATTGCTGGCACTGGTTCGTGTGGATTTTCATACGTTAATGGCCAATCGTTTATGATTGGTGGTCATGGCTTTCCACATGGTGACAAAGGCAGTGGTGCATGGATTGGCTTTACTGCTTGTCAGTATGTGCTGCTTAGCCTAGATAAATTAATCCCAAGTGGTGCGCTTACTAACTTGTTAATGAAGTATTTAGAAGTCAGCGATGCAATGCAACTTGTTGAAGTGATTGCCAATAAGCCTGCAGCCTTTTTTGCGCAACTTGCAGGTTGTGTTTTTCAATCAGCACAGGCGAACGATGCCACAGCAATTGCCATTTTAAAAGAAGGTGGCGCTTATTTAAGCGACATTGCACGACAATTATTAGATAAAAACCCACCAAGGCTTTCGTTTATTGGTGGCTTATCAACCGTGATGACAACATGGTTAGACCCAGACATACAAGCTATTTTATCAGCCCCATTATCGTCACCAGAAATGGGGTCTGTACTTTACGCTAAACAACAGCACGTTAATTACAGCAGCCAGGAGTTATGATGTTTAACACACTAATGGAAAAAGAAGCGGCGCAAACGCCAAATGTTATTGAAAAGCAAATTATTGCCAACCAACCTTTAGTGGAAAAAATTGGTCATAAGCTTCGCGATATGGCCCCTAAGGTGGTTATGATGATTGGTCGCGGTTCATCAGATCATGCTGGTGTTTTTGGTAAGTATTTAATTGAAATTGAAGCGGGTGTACCGGTCAGTTCTGCAGCGCCATCAGTGGCGAGTGTATATGGTAAAACATTAAAGCTTGAAGGCGCTGTTGTGATTGTAATTTCTCAATCAGGACGCAGCCCAGACATTCTTGCCCAGGCAAAAATGGCGAAAGAGGCAGGCGCTTATTGTATTGCGCTGGTTAACGATGAAGCGTCACCTCTACAAGACATAGTCGATGATTTTGTTCCTCTTAAAGCCGGCGATGAAATTTCGGTGGCGGCAACAAAAAGCTATTTGGCAACGTTATCAGCCCTAGTACATATTGTTGCTAATTGGACTCAAAATGAGTCATTATTACAAGGGCTTGACGAGTTACCTAGCGCGCTTAATGCCATTATAGATTCGCCAACTCAGCTACAACCTACTGAGTTTGCAAATATTAAGAATATGGTGGTATTGGCACGTGGTTTAGGGTTTTCTATCTCAAAAGAAATGGCACTTAAGCTTAAAGAGGTGTGTGCTATTCATGCTGAGTCATTTAGTAGTGCGGAGTTTTTACATGGTCCGGTGACCTTAGTTGAGCAAGGGTTAGTGATTTTAGATTGTTCGGTTGATGATGAAACCAAAGAGTCACATCAGCAGCAAATTGCTGAGGTCAAAAAACGCGGTGCACAAGTGATTAGCCTTAACCAACAAGGTATTAAAGTACACCCGCGATTAGCGCCATTTTTAGTATTACAGCGTTTTTACCTTGATGTGGCAAAAGTGGCATTAAGCCGTGGTTTTAATCCTGATGAGCCAAAGGGGCTTAAAAAAGTAACAAGGACATTATAAATGTCAGTTAAACGAATTCATGTAGCCCAGTTTTTTGATGGCGAGCACTTTGTTAACGACAAAGTGCTAAGCGTTGATGCGGGTATTATTACGGCAATAGATGATAACGTACAGCAGACAGACGAGCACCTAACGGGTTTAGTCGCACCTGGCTTTATTGACTTACAAGTTAATGGCGGTGGCGGTGAATTGTTTAACCGTACTAGCAGTGTTGCTGGGGTTAAAAAAATACTGCTAGCACATGCCAAATACGGTACAACTGCTATGCTGCCAACGTTAATTACTGACACCGTAGAAGTAATGCGCCAAGCAGCCGATGTAATTGCTAAGGCGATAGCCCAACAAACGCCAGGTATTATTGGCATTCACTTTGAAGGGCCGCATTTGTCAGTGGCAAAAAAAGGGGCTCACAGCGCTGATTTTATTCGTCCTATTTCTGAACAAGAGTGGCAGGTGTTATCTCGTCAAGATTTAGGTAAAGTCGTAGTCACCTTAGCGCCTGAAAATGTACTACCAAGCGATATTACCAAAATGCGCGATTTAGGGATTCAGGTTTGTTTAGGTCATACCAACGCAAGCTTTGAACAGGCTCAACAAGGTGTTGATGCTGGGGCAACCGGATTTACGCATTTGTATAATGCTATGTCACCACTACAAGGGCGTGAGCCGGGAGTGGTGGGCTGTGCATTATTAAATGATGATACTTATTGTGGCTTAATTGTTGATGGCCATCATGTTGATTACGCAGCATGCCAACTGGCATTAAAAGCAAAACCAATAGGGCACGTGTTTTTAGTTACTGATGCGATGCCACCAGTGGGAACAGATGACACTCAGTTTGCTTTTTTTGACCGAACTGTCAGCTTAGAGAATGGTAAACTCACCTCTACAACAGGCGAGTTGGCAGGTTCTGCGCTTGATATGGCAACCGCAGTTAGAAACACTGTAACTCATTTAAAACAGCCATTAGCGCAAGCGCTTAAAATGGCGAGTTTATATCCTGCTCAGTATTTAAAGTTGCCTGCCACACACGGGCGATTAATACTGGGTAGTCCAGCAGATTTTGTACAATTAAACACACAACAACAAGTCATTAGCACGTGGATTGGCGGCGCTCGGGTTTGTTAACAACATAATAAATATAAATAAAGGAAAATAACATGACAACCAATGTTATGGATACGTCCAAAAATAGTAGCGTGGTCCCCATGGCCATTGTTGCGGTATTATTTTTTATACTGGGCTTTGCTACTTGGCTTAATGGCTCGTTAATGCCTTACTTAAGTCAAATTTTACAGTTAACCCCATTTCAAGGGTCGTTAATTTTATTTTCCTTTTATATTGCGGTCACATTTACAGCGCTGCCCTCGGCAGTACTGATCAAAAAGGTCGGCTACAAAAACGGTATGGCATTGGGGATGGGCTGTATGATGTTAGCAGGCTTAATGTTTATTCCTGCTGCTATGTCGCAGTTTTTTCCTTTGTTTTTACTAGCGCAGTTGGTAATGGGCGCAGGGCAAACCTTATTACAAACCGCGGTTAATCCGTATGTAGTACGTTTAGGGCCAGAAGAATCGGCTGCTGTACGTATTAGTATTATGGGGATTTTAAATAAAGGCGCAGGAGTTATCTCACCGATGGTTTTTACCGCCTTAATTTTAAGTAACTTTACCGGTACCGTGGGCACAGATCTAAGCCAACAGCAAGTTGATGATATGGCAAATGGTCTTATTTTACCTTACTTAGGCATGGCCTTATTTATTGGTGTATTAGCTTTTGCGGTTAAAAAGTCTCCGCTGCCTGAGCTTATCAATGATGAAGTAGAAGCAATAAACGACAAAGGTGAAATTCGTGAAACACTCTCTCATCCAAACTTGGTGTTAGGTGCAATTGCTATCTTTTTGTATGTTGCGGTAGAGGTTATTGCTGGCGATACCATAGGTACTTTTGCACTATCGCTGGGTATTGAAAACTATGGGGTAATGACTTCATACACTATGATGTTTATGGTGTTTGGTTATATTTTAGGTATTTTACTTATCCCTAAATTTATCTCTCAACAAGCGGCCTTAACAGCATCGGCTGTATTGGGTATTGTGATCACCCTGTGCATTTTGTTTATTGATGCGCAGTCTTTTGTTATTGCCAATGCCATACTGGTGCCTTTAGGAGGCGCTAATTTACCAGATGCTTTACTGCTAATTGCCTTTTTAGGCTTAGCAAACGCCATTGTTTGGCCGGCGGTTTTCCCACTTGCGTTATCGGGTTTAGGTAAACTAACCAGCACAGGCTCAGCACTGTTAGTAATGGGTATAGCGGGCGGTGCATTTGGTCCGGTGTTATGGGGCTTACTGAGCGGCTTTACCTCGCTACAAACTGGCTACTCTGTATTGTTACCTTGTTACTTATTTATATTATTTTATGCCGTGAAAGGGCATAAAATGAAAAAGCAATAACATCCACCAGCTATCCCTAGCTCAGTGCACTTTGCAGTATAAAGTGCACTGATTATTAGGGCACTTTATCAGCTTAAGCGTGTTACCTTGAGCTTTATTCTGCCAGCATTCGCCCCATAAAAACGACTTAAATCATTAGCAAATGGACAAAATTCTCCTGATTTTTTAATGGTTATTTCAACGCCTTCGGCAATTTCAAATGCATGGTCATCGCTTTGGCCAATGGTCCCTATTAAGCTAAACCACTGCGCCGTGGCTAAACGCCTAAATGGCTCAAGTAATGCCATAGGGATTTCTTTAACGCCGAGTTGCACATTATCGCGATGCCAGCCAGAAGGAGGGCACTTTACACCATCGTCATACCAAAATTGGTTAGGGTAAGGAGTAAAGCGATACGTTGCATCTTGGGCAAGCATTAAGCCGGTAGCATTGTAGGCTTCACTAGCGTACACCATCACATCTTTGCTTTGATTAACACTCAGTAAGCTCATATTTTGATTGGCGAGCATTATATGAGCACTTAGCCCCATAAAGTTTAGTGTACTGTCATCGCTGTAAATCATTTTATAATGTATATTTTTTAACGATTCAGGGCGATAGCTGGTTAGTTTATTAATTCGCTGTGCAACACTGTGATGTATTAATGGAGCGTTGTGGCTAATTTCATCGTTAATTAATACACAGCACTGCCTATCAACCAGCTTGAAAAATGGGTTTAACCAAAAGTAATTTTGTTGATGACTTAGCGCCAGTGGATCGGGAATAACAGTCACATCGTCTTGGGCAACCAAGTTACTCTCAGGTAAAAGGTTTTCATAGTCTATGTCATGACTGGTTAATAACGAAACCGATAGCGGCTGAGCAATGAGCCACTCAAGCGCATAACGCAGGCAAATATCGGCAAGCCCATCGCGATAGTAGCCTCCTCCTACATCGGAGTGGGCTCCTGCAAACCACAGCTCGGTAATGTTTGCTTGTTGATTCATTAATGTGGGCTCAAAGGCCCGTCGTTTCTCATCAAGCGCAACACAATGCAGGGCCCCAGCGACATTATTGGCAATAGTATGGTTTTCAAAAACCACATGCTCTGCGCCACGGGTCGCTTTATTTATCTTTGACAGGCCAATTGAGGCCACGGTGTCAAAAACACACAAATATACTTGCTCATTTATTAATGGCTCTAGGCATTTAGCAAAACGCCTTGCTAATGCAGCGCCTCTGCTAAAACCGGTAAGTAGAACAGTATCGCCACTTTGATAATGCTGCTTAAAATCTGTGATAGCCTGAGTCAAAATGCTGGCCACATCTTCAGAACGTGGGGCAAGTGTTTGATTTAAAATTCGTTTTAAACGACTTCCTTTGGTGCCTATGCCTTGGTAATAAAAGCTTAGTTGCTGTGAAAATGGGGTAGTGGGTGAATCATCAAGTTTACCGCCGAGCAATAAGTGTAGTTTTAGAATATTAGAAATACTGGCGTCTTCTTTAAAATGCTCTGTACTGAACTGATCTGCGTCGCGGGGTTCACTGCCGGTACCATCAAAATTAAAAATAAGCGTTTTAAAGGTCATTACTAAATTCCGTGAGTGGTTTATGTAAATTTATATGGGAATTGTGAAAAATTAAAGACGGCGGTAATAAATATTTGTTTAATCTTATTTATTACCGCGATTGATGTAGCTATTTAACCTGAAATCTAGTTAAGAGATTTACTAACATATTTAATCAAAATGATATTTATGTTTATTATCCGGAGTTCAGGTTATTTAGTGTAGTTTCATTTTTGGGCGAACAACACGCAGCACCTTTTCGCTGATCCACAAAGCAAAGGTTTTGGCACTGCCGTGGATAGCGCGCTGATGCATTCTATATAGTGAAATATACATAAAGCGGGCAATTTTACCTTCAATAAAAAAGCTACTACTGGTTAGGTTACCCATTAAGCTGCCCACCGTGCTGTATCGCGATAAATTTACCAGTGAGCCATGGTCATTATATTCAAACTTTTTCAGGGGCTGCTCACGTAATGTAGCAATTAGATTTTTTTCAACGCATTGCGCCATTTGATGAGCCGATTGTGCGCGTGGCGGCACTTGCGTCCCATCGTCTTGGGTAAACGCGCAGCAATCACCAAGCACATAGATTTGAGGGTCTAGGCTACTTTGTAAGTAATCATTCACTTTTATTTGATTGCTACGTGTCAGCTCAAATATGTCTAGCTCTTTAATGAAGTCAGGGGCTTTTACCCCTGCTGCCCACACCATAATATCCGCATTTATTTGCTCGTCATTATTAGTGATAAAGCCATGCTCGGTTGCTTGTTTAACTTGGGTGTTTTCTCGTACGGTAACCCCTAATCTTAATAATTCACGTTTGGCTGAGCTAGCAATTCGCTCAGACAGGGCAGGTAAAATTCTGGGACCCGCTTCAATCAAATGTATGTGCAAGCGTTTCGCCGACATATTGGTTAAACCGTATATTTTGAGTAAATCAGAAACATGATACAACTCAGCTGAGAGCTCAACGCCAGTTGCCCCACCGCCAACAATAGCAATGTTTAATGAATGCAATGGGTCGTCGTCTTGATGAAGGCGAGTAAAGTTATCTAGTAAGGCGTGTTGAAAACGCTCGGCTTGTTGGTTTGAATCAAGGTAAAAGCAATGGTCTTTAATACCCGGGGTGTTGAAGTCGTTACTGACACTGCCAATGGCAATAACTAAATGATCATAGTGAACGGTTCGTTTAGGTAATATTTGATGCCCTAACTCGTCATATAGAGGGCTTAAGGTAATGGTTTTATTATTGTTGTCGAGGTTACAAAAAGTACCAAGTTGGAAGTTATAGTGGTGCTTGGCCGCATGCGCTGAGTATACAACGCCATCTAAATCCGCATCAATAGAGCCGGTTGCTACTTCATGCAATAACGGTTTCCATATATGAGTGCGGTTTTTATCAATGAGTAATATATTTGCGTGTTGTTTCTTTCCTAATTTGTGCCCTAATTGAGTTGCTAGCTCCAGCCCACCAGCGCCACCGCCTATGATGACAATTTTTGGTATGGTTTTGTCCATGACTATGCCCTTAAAAATAATATACCGAAGCAATTTCTGTACGTTGATTTTTAAAATGACTTGGGTATCAAAAAATTATTTTGGCAAAGCATGCTTTTATAGGACTATAGTGTGCGCCTAATTGAAGGATATGTCAGCAATAAATCCAACGATATGCTGTATACTGATATGCAAATATTTCATCTACTGCGCATTTACAGTATTTATGGGCACCGACATAAAAAGGACGCTTTTATGAGTACCTCGCTAGTTCAGTCTCTTGAGCAACATTTTGGTTTTAATCAGTTTAGAGCAGGGCAACAACAAACCATAGAGCAATTGCTAAATGGCCAATCATCACTGGCTATATTCCCAACTGGATCGGGTAAATCCTTGTGCTATCAACTTACTGCGTTACATTTACCGCATTTAACCTTGGTGGTATCGCCATTATTAGCGTTGATGAAAGATCAAATAAGTTTTTTAAACAGTAAAGGCATTTATGCCGCAAGTCTTGATTCAAGCCAAGATCAAATGCAAAGCAGTACCGTAATGAACGACGTGCGCAGTGGTAAGATTAAAGTGTTAATGGTGTCAGTTGAGCGCTTTAAAAACGAACGCTTTAGAGAATTTATTAGCCAAGTGGCACTTTCTATGTTGGTAGTAGACGAAGCGCATTGTATTTCAGAGTGGGGTCATAACTTTAGACCCGATTACTTAAAATTACCGCGTTACCGTGAAGAGCTAAATATTCCGTTAGTGCTACTATTAACCGCCACCGCTACTAAAAAAGTTAAACGCGATATGGCAGAGCGATTTGCTATTGATCCAAAATGCATTGTGCAAACGGGGTTTTATCGCGCTAATTTAGATTTAAATGTGCTGAGTGTTAAAACGGCTGATAAAAATACTGAGCTTACTGAAATTGTCCGTACGCAAACCGGCCCCGGTATTGTGTATGTTACGCTGCAGCAAAGTGCTGAACAAGTGGCCAATATGTTAAGCGCACAGGGCCTGCAGGCGGTGGCGTATCATGCCGGGCTTGAAGACACCCTACGCGGACAAATTCAAGATGATTTTATGGCGGGAAAAATAAATGTAGTGGTCGCCACTATTGCCTTTGGCATGGGGGTTGATAAATCAGACATTCGTTTTGTAATTCACTACGATTTACCTAAATCAATTGAAAACTACAGCCAAGAAATTGGCCGTGCAGGTCGTGATGGCAACCCATCGAATTGTTATACGCTGGCTAATCTAGATGGCTTAAATACAGTCGAAAACTTTGTGTACGGCGATACCCCAGAGCTCAGCGGTATTGAATATGTTATTAACGATATTCGCCAAGCTCAACAGCAATGGGAAATGCAAGAATATAGTCTTTCTAGCGAAAGTAATATTCGCCAGCTTGCCCTTAAAACCTTACTGGTACAATTGGAAATGCAAGGTGCAATAACCCCGCAGTATGCGTACTACGCCGATTTTAAGTATAAATTTCTAGTTGATAAAAATGAGTTGCTTAATCAGTTTGATCAGCAGCGCCAAGCTTTTTTATCGCAAATATTTAGCCATACCGACTTTAAAAAAATATGGGGTACACTTAACTTTGACTCTCTAACGCAAGCCGCACAGGTTGACCGTAAACGTGTTGTAGCCGCACTTGATTACTTAGCAGAAAAAAACCTCATCACCCTTGAAACCAAACGTATTACTCAAGTGTACAAAGTGCATAGCGAGGTGATTAATAACCCTGCACTTGCCCAGCAGTTACATGATTACTTTACCGATAAAGAGCAAGCTGAAATAAAACGGATTGCTGCTTTGGTACGTTTTTTTGAGCTGCAATCTTGCTTAAGCTATAACTTAGCCCGTTACTTTGATGATGCGAATGCGCCACAGCAATGTGGGCATTGTAGTGTGTGCCGTGGACATGCGGTCAAGCTTGAATATTCAATCACTCCTGCAAAGATTGATACAGCGCTTATATATCAAAAGGTGGATGAGTTTTTGGCACATATGGCAACGAAAGGGGTGCATAATGTTGGCATTGAAACCCAATGTCGGTTTTTGGCGGGAATGAGTGTGCCGCTATTTGCACGCAATAAAGTACGGCAATTAAGTGGGTTTGCACTTTGCGAGCAACAGCGCTACAGCGAAATTAAAGCAATATTGCTATCAAGGTCGGCGCCTAATTAATATTAAAAATCAGTATAAAATAAAAAGTGTTAATTTTTTGTTTCTTTTTCTCGCTTTACTATACTCAATTTGGCTATGACGGCCATTATAATAATGAGGTGATCAATGAAACTGCAAAAAATTATACTATTGGGGGTATTTGTATCAGCAAGTAGTTATGCTGAAATTAATATTTCAGGTTTTGCGAGTATTAATGCGGGTAAAGTGCTAAGCGGCACCGGTGTCCCGCAATATGGCGTTGAACCAACCTTTCTAGCGGACTACCCAAATGTAAGTGCCTACACTGAAGATTTATCCTTTTCGCCAGAGTCTTTGATTGGATTACAGGTATCAGGCGACTTGGGTGAAGGCCTTTCTGTAACTGGTCAGCTAGTTGCCAGAGGAGTTAACGACTTTGAGGCAAATTTTGAATGGGCTTATATTTCTTACGATATTAACGATAATTGGACTGTTCAAGCTGGTAAGAAGCGTTTACCACTATTTTACTACTCAGACTTTTTCGATGTAGGTTATGCATATGTATGGATGCGGGCCCCTGCCGACAATTATACATGGCAAGTATTTAACTACGAGGGGGTTAATTTACTTTACTCAGGCTCTGTAGGTGACTGGGGAGTATCCGCGAACATTTATACCGGTAAAGAAGATGATGACGATAACAAGCTGTTGTCAGACTTCTTCTTTCAAGAGCCGACAAGAGAAATTTGGGAAGATATGTTAGGCGGCGTACTGTTACTTAATCGTGACTGGCTCGAACTAAGAGTGACCCACATGCAATATACCAACAAGCGTTTTCGCGCGGGTGAACCCGTTTTGTGGGATGGTAAAGACAGTAGAGATGGTAAATTTTATGGCTTAGCTGCAAACCTTGATTTTGGTGATTTTTTTGTTTTAAGTGAACTGAACCGCTTAGACCTAGATGGTAATCTCGATACTTATATGATCAGTGCGGGCTATCGTTTTGATTCAATTACCCCCTATGTCATGTTTTCAGACTTTGAACAAGAAGGTGAGGGCGATACAGAGCAGCATAATACATTTGCTGTTGGTGTGAGGTGGGATTTTCATCCGTCAGCGGCATTTAAAGTGCAATACGATAGAGTCAAAGATGACTCGTTTGATTTAGCTGTGGCCGGTGATAGTAAAGCAATCACCCTTGGTGTCGATGTTGTATTTTAAGGAGAAGTAAAATGAAAAAATTAATATTATGTGTAATATTCTTGTTTACTAACTTCGCCTATGCAGAATTTGCTATTATCGTGCATCCTTCAAATGAAAGTAGTTTTGATGAGTCTGTTATTAGTCGAATTTATACAGGAAAAGAAAAGTCATTTAGCAATGGCAATAAGATCATTCCAATATCTCAAGAATCAAGCAGTGCTGCAACCGAGCAGTTTAATAGTAAATTACTCAATAAAACGTCTTCTCAGTTAAAAGCGTACTGGTCAAAACTGATTTTTACAGGAAAGGGCACACCGCCTAAAGAGTTAGAAAATGACAGTGAAGTAATCAAAATGGTCGCAGCGAACCCTGACACCATTGGCTTTGTTTCTTCATCGGCTGTATCGGATAACGTTAAAGTGGTTTTCACTTTTTAATCCGCAACTAATAAGCGTGTTGGTTAACCAGCACGCTTTTTTTAGTAATTGGTTAATTACATTATGACGATATTTAAAATCTGACAGTTATTTTACTGTCACCATTGCTTCGCTCGTGTATCCTATAGGTTGTATACCATTTATCAAAAGTCTGTATGTCAAACTCAATCATTGCTGTTGAAAATATCAATACCCAACCAGTCACTTGTGCTAACTGCCAAGCGTGTTGTTGCCAATTAGAAGTGCGTATTGTTAGTGATACCGGTGTCCCTTTTCAGTATATTGATTACGACAAATGGGGCAGTGAAGTCATGAAGCGCGGCGACGATGGTTGGTGCCAAGCACTCGATCGCAACACGCTAATGTGTACTATTTATGAAAATCGCCCGTTAACATGTCGAGAATTTGAAATGGCGTCTGATGAGTGTATTACCGAACGTGAATTAGCGGGTATTTAAAATGCGGGCTGATTAACCCGCGTTAGTGTTGTTAACCAATAGAGAGTTGCGCGCTTGGGTATCTTAGTTTTTTAGTGCGTGGACTTGCTAAAAAGTAGGCGAGAGTGAGCGGGCCTATTCTGCCCATAAACATTAAAAACATAATGATAAACTCCCCCAGCGGTGATAACGATGACGTTAAACCGCGTGAAAGCCCTACCGTACCCAGTGCCGATACCGCTTCAAAAGCAACATCTAAAAAAGGTGCATCTTCAACGACCAGTAATGTAAAAATAGCCAACCAAGTGACTCCCGCTGAAATAACGGTTAAGGCTAATGCTTTATACACTGAATCTTTGTCTATTTCTCGGCGTAACACGGTGACGCCTTTGTCACGTCTTAAGTAGCTATAGGTTGCTAGTATTAAAACGATAAATGTAACGACCTTTATGCCACTTGCTGTACTCAAAGAGCCGCCACCGATAAACATAAGCATCATAGTTAAAGCGGTACTGGCATTTTTTAATTCTTCAATAGCAATGGTATTAAACCCCGCAGTACGGGGAGTAACGGCTTGAAACCAAGCTGCTAGCCATTTACCTACTTCAGATAACGGCTGCAGTGTTTTTGGATTATCGTATTCAATTGCGTAAATAAGCAACAATGCAATAACGTTAATAATAACAGTGCTGATCAGCATTAATTTACTGTAGGGACTGAGCTTAGCCCAACGCTTTGACTTATATAAATCTGTTAATACGGTAAAGCCAAGGCCACCAATAATAAACAAACAGGTAATTGTTAAATTTACAACGGGGTCTTCTACATACTGTATTAAGCTGTTAGGACTTAATGCAAACCCTGCATTGTTAAAAGCGCTAATAGTATAAAAAAGTGCATGAAAAAAGCTTTTTTGTAAGCCCATTTCGGGTAGCCAATACAGCGTTAAAATAATAATGCCTACAGATTCAACGATTAGCGCAAACAGCAAAACAGACTTAGCGGTATTTACCAAAGTAGATGTATCTGTTTGATTAAAGGCAGCTTTGGTCACTGTTTTTTGAATAAAGCCAACTTTATTACCCAGTGCCATTAAAGTTACAACCGCAAAGGTCATTAAACCTAGACCGCCTAGTTGAATTAATAGCGCAATAACGCCTTGTCCAAAAGGAGTAAACACTGAACCGGTATCGACGACAACCAGTCCAGTTACAGTCACCGCAGAGGTTGCTGTAAACGCACTTTGTATCCATGAAATAGGCTCATAGGTTGCAAAAGGCAGTTTTAACGCCAATGCCCCAAGCGTTATTAATATTAAAAAACTGCAACATAAAATAAGCGGTGGAGCCGCATTGAGTTTTTTATGCCCACTGACTTTTCGCTCAATAGGCGTTTTGAGAGGGTGCCATAAAATCATAATTATAAAAGCCTTGGTGCAAGATAGTTTAGTTCGACTCGATTACCTGATAACAGTAAAGTGTCGTAGGTAAGTAACTCAAAGTTGTCATCAAGTTTGACAAACGTTTGCTTTGCGCGCTTAACCAATAATGGGTCTACAGTGTGTTTTATTTCTTTAAGTAAATGCCCTAGTTTTGTTTTATGTAAGTGCGCTTTTATACTTACTTCAACAACGTATAAGCCATTGCCTAAGGAAATATAGTCGTTCACTACAGGGTAATTAAGCGCTTGTGCAACGCGCACGCCCATTTCTTCTTCAGGATGAATAATGCGTGTTACACCTAGCTTAGAAATAATTGTGTGATGGGCTTTGGTGCTCGCTTTAACCCATATTTGCTTAACAGCTAGGTTTTTTAATGCAAGGGTGCACAGAATGCTCGATTGCATGTCTTCTCCAATCGCCACTAAAACGGCCTGACTGCTCGCTAAATCAAGCTCTTTAAGTGCGGCTTCATCAGTGGAGTCGCAAACAACGGTTTCAGATAAATGCTCAACATATTTTTCAGCTAGTTTAGGGTTACTATCAACCCCAGTGACTGTATGCCCTAAATGAATTAACTCAAGGCTTGCTGCAATGCCAAATCGACCCAATCCGATCACTGTAAAATGTGCCATGTTGATACCTAAATTAAAGTTAAAAGAGAGAAGTGGTAAAGTTCATTTGGTCAATAAACAGTTAATACATAGGCTGTAAGCATCACTATTTTTATCCAACCCAACATACGTATTACTCCTTCTGCTGAAGTTAGAATATGAGTTATTAAAGTAACAATGTAGGTAGGCGTTAAAAGCTTTATAAAGATTTAACGAATCAGATAAAAAACTTTATAAAAACTTTATAGAGGCAATATCGAAAAGGCAGTAATCTAGGTTCTCAAATGTTAGAGGAATAATTAATGAATCAGGCAGAGGCTAAACCACGTTGGTATAACGCATTGTTTTTGGCAGTAATAATGCCATTAATTGTGGTTATTGCCATTTACCCTGTACGTAATTGGTTTACTACCACCGATATCGTGATGCTTCAGTTATTGTGGGTGACTTGGGTTGCTGTGCGCAGTAATCGTCGTCTTGCGATACTGACCACCTTAGTGAGTGTGGCGTGTACAGATTGGTTTTTTGTTGCCCCAAATTTTACTTTTCATATTGAAAACATAGAATATTTAGTAACCTTTATGGTTATGCTGATTGTTGGTTTTGTGATCAGCCAATTGGCAGGGGAGCTCAGCACTAAAGTTAGGGATGTGCAATTACATGCAAGTAATAGTCGCACCTTGTACGAACTGGCCAAAGACTTAAACAGCCTAGATACGCTGGATGAACAAAAAAAGTACTTTGTGCAGCGGATCAGCAAGCATTTAAACGCATCTTGTACATTTATACCTGCAGCATCGCAGGGCAATAGTGAGTTTATATTGCTTAGTGAAGTTAACCCTAGCTGGGGCGGGTTTAATTTTACTAAACGGTTAACGCAAGGGCAAAAATCCTTTGCGGACACCGCTATTTCGCTTCTTTATCAGGTACATGAAAAAACGTTATTACGCCAACAGTCGGCTGCTATTTCGGTGCAAGCGGAATTAGAGCGCGCTAAAAATGCACTTTTACGCAGTTTGTCTCACGATTTACGCACACCACTGGCGACTATTATGGGCGCATCGAGCATGCTTGCAGATGATGAGATTACCCTCAGTGACAGCGTGATAAAAGAGCAAGCGAGTAATATTTATGAGCAAAGTAAAATACTAAATGAGCACTTTGATAAAGTAATGGAGTTAAGCCGAGTTAATAAAATGGGTGAAAATCTAAGTTGGCAAACAATAAACTTACAAGCACTACTTAGTGAAGCTAAAGCTAGAAGACAGCAGCAACTCACTGATTTTATCATAAATACCAATATAGACGCTCAGACAACATGCAAAGGGGATGTGACTTTGTTAGAAATTGCGCTGGCTAATATGCTCGAAAATGCATGGCGTTATGGTGATAAAAAGGTAAGCGTTGAATTTACGCAAAGTACTAATCAGCAAAAGGTAGTTTATCAGTTACTTCTAACTAATAACTTGGTAATTAAAGGGCAAACAAGTAACGATGAAGGTGTTGGGTTAGGCAGCATTATTTGTGATGTGGTTGCTAAATTTCACCAGGGCACATTTACATTAACAATTAATAACGAAGCAAATATGGCGCACGCAAAGTTAATCTGGGAAAAAAGTAATGACTAAAATCTTGATATTAGAAGATTCTCCCCCTCTACAAAGCTTTTTAAAAACCTTGTTGCAAGCCAGTGGTTACGAGCTAAGTATTTGTGATAAAGGGTTAGATGGTTTTGCACGTTTAAGTGAGCAAAGTTACGATCTTGTATTGTTAGACTTAGGCCTGCTAGATATGGATGGTCAAGACTGGTTAGTTGAATTTCGACAATGGAGTGCCTTACCTGTTTTAGTGCTATCGGCTCGAGATGGCGAAGTAGAAAAAGTCACAGCGCTTGATAATGGAGCAAATGACTATATTACCAAACCGTTTAGCGCGAATGAGTTGCTAGCCCGGATTCGGGTTTTATTACGCACCCAAAGCCAACCGAGTGTGGCATTTACCTGCGGTAATATCAAAATAGATCCGCAAAAGCACAGAGTAACCTCTTCTGGAAATGAGATAAAACTCACTAAAAAAGAGTACGCAATACTCTTATTGCTGTTTCAAAATAAAAATACAGTACTCACCCATAATGCAATCTTAAGCCATATTTGGGGAGCGCAGTACATAGACCGTCCTGAATACGTACGAGTCCATGTGGCACAGCTCAGACAAAAATTAGAGGCTAACCCCGCTAGTCCAAAATATATCTTAACTGAACCAGCTGTGGGTTATCGATTGGCCGATTAAAAATAAAAGTTTTGCAGAGTGTTTTTGTCTTTAAACCATACCCTATTTAACAATCTTATCTACTAGGCAGCTGGTATTTTAATACCCTGCTTTCACTTTTATTTCTACACAATTCATTTGCCTAGAAAGTTTTTATAGTCTAATTTTTAAGCTTACTACTTCAAATCCTCAGGACATTGGCTTGCTTGTTTAAGCCTAAAATTATGCGACTAACACTCATACATTCTTTGCAAGGAAAAATGCTGCTGTATTTGGCATTGCCCGTTATGCTCATCATCGCGGGTATTTTGAGTTACTGGTATTCAACCAGCCTTAATCAGGCTGTTATGCAAGCAAAGCTTAACTTAAGTCAGACCGCCGATACTATTGCTGCAAAAGTAAATGAAGAGACGCAATTGGCAGTACGCACTACCGAAATTATGGCCTTAGCACAGCAAAATGGGTTGTTTGGTGATAGAGAGGCAAGTATTAATTTTGTTCGTGCAGTGCTTAAAATGAATCCTTCATTCGTGGGGGCTTCTTTTGGTTATGAGCCTAATGCCGATAATCAAGATCAAGCCTATATTAATGCTCCGTCATTAAAAGAAGGCGTTTATGTAAATCAAACCGGTCGTTTTTTACCTTATTGGCACCGTGACTTTAATGATTCTGAACGCTTGTTACTTGAGCCCTTGGTGGACATGGAATCTAGTCTTTATTATGAGGGAGTACGCCAACAGTTTTTACGTGATGGCAATACAGAGACGATGATCACTGAGCCCTATGTTTACGAGGGAAGAATGCTGGTTGAACAAAGTTCGCCCATTATCATTAATGATAAATTTGTCGGTATGGCAAGCGTAGATAGAGCGCTCGCTGACATCACTGAATTCTTGCAAACCATAAAGCAGCAATTAAAAATAGATGTTTTGTTACTCAGTCAGCGCGACAACGTGATTGCAACGACATTAAATCATTCAGGATTAAAAACGAAGGCCATTTTAGATACAGATTACGCAAGTATAGCCAAACAGCTAAAGTTACAGGGGCAAGAAAGAGAGATACTATCTGCGAACGATCCTTTTGATTCCGGGGTTTTCTATTTTGATAAAGCCAAGGTTGCCACTGGTAATTGGACAGTGATAGTGCGCCGCTCTGAAGCGGATATTATTGGGCCTATTCAAGCGCAATTTAAACCATTATTGGCAGCGGCTTTTGCAAGTGTATTACTGGTTTTTTTACTCTTTTGGTATTTTATTAACCGAACAACTAAGCGTATTAATATTGCCATTAAATCTGTTGAACAGTTAGCTAATGGCGATTTATCCATTCATGTTCAAAAATATATGACTCAAAATGATGAGCTTGGCACTATGTTTAGAAGTTTTGAGCGTTTAATTAAAGCCAGTAAAGATATTGATCAGGTTTGCTCTGCGATTGCAGCAGGTGATTTTTCTAAAACAGTTTCAAAGCGCGGTCCTTATGATCGTTTAAGTGATTCTATTAATTTAATGTCGAGTAAACGCCACGAGGCAGAGCAGGCTCTAGTTGAGCAAACCATAGAGCTTCGTCGCACTCAGCAAGAGCTTGTTGAAGCAGAAAAAATGTCGTCACTTGGAAGTTTAGTTAGTGGTGTAGCCCATGAGGTGAATACGCCGTTAGGTGTTTGCGTAACTGCGACGTCGCATTTAAGAGAGATGCTGATTGAAACTAAAAACAAGGTGGCTTCTGGCTCCTTGAGTAAAACGCAGTTTAGTGAGTTTATTAGTGAAGTTGATTTAAGTTGTGACATTTTACTAAAAAATATGCAGCGCGCCGCAGGTTTAATAAGCAGTTTTAAACGTGTTGCGGTTGATCAAACAACCGAAGAATTACGTAATTTATATATAAGTAGTTATTTAAATGAGGTGCAAAAAAGCCTTTACCATACCCTCAAAGCAACACCCGTTGACATTACTATTAGTGCGAAAGAGCCTGAGCCTGAAGTGTATTCTGATCCTGGTGCTTTAGCACAAATCTTCACTAATTTAGTAATGAATTCAATTATTCATGGTTTTAAAAATGGCAGCCAAAAAGGGCAAATAAGTGTTCATATAGACTACTCAGATTCTGTTTTCATTCATTATCAAGATAACGGAAGAGGCATGACTGAAGAGGCAGAAAAAAAAGTATTTGATCCTTTTTACACCACAAATAGAGCAGGTGGTGGCAGTGGTTTAGGAATGAACATTGTGTACAACCTTGTTGTACATCGCCTAAAGGGGCAAATTTTTATAAAGGAAAAACAATCAACGGGAGTTTATTTTTTTATTCAATTCCCCTTAACGCTACCGAATTAATAACTAGTAGAGTGTGTTTATGGATTGGTTACAAGATGATGAAGTTGTAAAACAAGCGGTCGACAGCAAGCATGTTGAACCATGGAAAATCTTAGTGGTTGATGATGATGAATCTGTACATCAAGTAACTCAACTTGCAATGAAGCGCTTTGAATTTGAGCAACGACCTATTGAATTACATAGTGTCTACAGTGCGGCAGAGGCCAGAGAGAAACTACAAAGCTCAGAGCGCTATGCATTAATTTTATTAGATGTAGTAATGGAAACTGAGCATGCAGGATTAGATTTTGCACGATTTGTTCGCCAAGACTTACAAAATGTATATAGCCGAATTATTTTACGCACAGGTCAGCCAGGGGTTGCGCCAGAGCGCAGTGTTATTCGCGATTATGATATTGATGGTTATAAAGCGAAGAGCCAACTGCAAAGCCAAGATCTTGAATTGATTTTTTATACCTCTTTGCGCGCCTATCGCGATATTTGTATGCTACAAAACCATCGGCACAACTTAAAAAGGCTAATAATAGCAATTTCTACTATTACCCAAATTGGTGACTTGGTTGAGTTTACCTCTGTTGTAATGGAAGAGCTAAAACTAGTACTGAATATGAGCTCCGCCAATTTGTATATTGATGCGCCTAAGGTCTTTGGTATTTGCCAGTTAGATGAAAAGCTGCAGATGATTGAGGGAGAGCTTTCTGGCATACATTTATTCACGGGCAATGGAATTGACAGTATTCCACAAAAACATCAAGAGTATTTTTTAAGGGCAAAGCAAACTAAGCAGAATTTTATAGCAGAAGATCATTATGTTTATTTTCATCATTCGCAAAAAGGTTTAGATTCCATCTTAGCGTTTCAATCGCTGCAGCCGGTAAAAAAAGAAGCTCAACAGCTAGTAGATTTATTTTTGGGTAATGTAGTACTGACCTTTGAAAGCCTCTTATTAGCTAATTCAATTGAAGAAACCCAGCAATTGGCTATTTCACTAATGGGAGGAGCGATGGAGTCACGCTCCAAAGAAACCGGCTCACATGTAATCAGGGTTGGTTTATATGCAAAACTATTAGCGCAGCTAAATAATCAAAATCAATCATACTGCGATAAAATTAGTTTAGCAGCACAGTTACACGATGTAGGAAAGGTGGGAGTTCCAGATTTAATTTTAAATAAGCCAGCTAAATTGGATGCTGATGAATGGGAAATTATGAAACAGCACACCACCAAAGGCTGGGAAATCCTCAAAGGAACAGCTAATCCTGTAATTGATATGGCTGCTAACATTGCAATTGATCATCACGAACGTTGGGATGGAGCTGGTTATCCACACGCAAAAAAACAGCAAGAGATCAGTTTAGAGGGGCGAATTACTGCGATTGCTGATGTATTTGATGCGTTATGTTGTCGTCGTTGTTATAAAGAGCCTTGGAGCATGGATGAAGCAAAGGCGGAAATAATTAAAGGCGCAGGTAATCATTTCGATCCGACGTTGGTTGAATTATTTGAATTGAATTTTAATGCGTTTAAACAAATTTATTTAGACAGGCCTGAGTAACGAGATTGTCGCTCTGATTGCGTTAGCCACAATCAAAGCGAACATAAAATTAATCGTATTTAGCTTCAAGCTCGTTGGCAGTATGAAACTTTTCGTGAGATTGTAATTGCTCATCGTATTTAACTAGGTTTTTAAAGTGCCCTAGTTGGCCAGCGTTTTTAACGATTTCAACGATAAACGACATCATAAAATCGGCACCAGTGAGAGTATCGCCCACTAAATAACGTTTGCCTTCAAGGCGGCTGTTAAAGTAGCTAATTACTTTAGTGGTTTCAGCATCGGCATAGCCCTCTAAAAATTGCGTTTTAGCACCATCTTTCTGGACAAACATTTTTAGCAATAATGGTAAAATTGCAGAGCTTTCTG
The DNA here is from genome assembly GCF_003173795.1 of Pseudoalteromonas sp. meg-B1. Lineage (GTDB taxonomy): Bacteria > Pseudomonadota > Gammaproteobacteria > Enterobacterales > Alteromonadaceae > Pseudoalteromonas > Pseudoalteromonas undina. Next base: position 400,179 of record NZ_QGQU01000002.1, read on the forward strand.
CAAAGTGAAGCCATTGTTGATAGTCTACAAATTCTGCAGTACCCGTGACTGGTGCAAACTTACCTTTGCCATATTTAGTGATCAGGTAATCTGTGATAGCGCCAGACTCGGCGATCACTAAGCCATCATCTTCTATAACTGGCGATTTGCCCAGTGGATGCACATTTTTAAGCTCATCAGGGGCTAAAAAAGTTTCAGTATTGCGCTGATAAGCAACAATTTCGTAATCAACCTCAAGCTCTTCTAATAACCAAATAATACGTTTAGAACGAGACTTGTTTAAGTGGTGTAGTTTAATCATTTTCTTCCTTATTGAGCTGTGTTGAATTACAACACAGCCTGAATGTTATTATAGTGGGCTGTTAATCTTTACTACGGTTTTACCGAAGTTCTTCCCGCTGATCATGTCGTTAAATGCGCCGATGGTTTTTTCGAAACCATCTACAAGATGTTCGCGGTATTGAACTTTTCCGTCTTGTAGCCACTTTTGCATGTCTTGTGCAAATTCGTCATAACGATCGCCATAGTCATCAAAAATTATAAAGCCCTGCATTTTAATACGCTTAGTTAACAATTGTCCCATTAGCATACCTAATCTATCTGGGCCTTCAGGCAAGCTGGTGGCATTATATTGCGATACCAAACCACAGATAGGCACGCGTGCTGAGGTATTAAGCAAAGGTAATACGGCATCAAACACTTTTCCGCCCACATTTTCATAATAAACATCAATGCCTTGCTCACATGCTTTTTCTAACTGCTCGGCAAAGTCATCTGCTTTATGGTCAATACATGCATCAAAGCCTAGATTTTCAATAGCATGCGCACATTTTTCGCTGCCTCCGGCAACGCCTACTACTTTACAGCCTTTAATTTTAGCTACTTGACCAACCGTTGCGCCTACTGGGCCTGTAGCTGCTGCAACAACAACGGTTTCACCCGCTTTAGGTGCGCCAATATCTAATAATCCCATGTAGGCGGTAAAGCCAGGCATACCCATAATACCAAGTGCGTAAGACGGATTAGTTGGCTCTTTACCTAATGACATTAAGCCCTCGCCATTTGAGATAGCGTAAGTTTGCCAGCCTGTATATGCTAATACCCATTCGCCTTCGCTAAACTTATCATTTTTAGATGATTCGACTTGGCAAACCGTTGCACCAACCATTACATCACCAATTTCTACAGGGTCGGCATACGATTTAGCATCGCTCATGCGGCCACGCATATAAGGGTCTAGTGATAAATAAATAGTACGCAGCAAGACTTCACCATCTTTTAATGATGGTAACTCTACGTTTTTAAGTTCAAAATTTTCATTGGTAGGAGCGCCATGTGGGCGTGATGCTAAAGTAAATTGACGACTGGTTGTGGACATAAAAATCTCCATGATAGAGTGAAAAAACGACCTATATACCGAATGTTTAAGCTTTAAAACTATACATTGCTCAACAATAATGCGCGGATAGGTAGAAAAGATTTGTACCTTGATACACGAGCTTTGGGCGAGAGGTGGTTAATTCAACCGTCGAAAGAATTTAATTAGAACAATTACTCTGTTTTAGCACACTAAATACATGGCTATCTAAATAGTGACCATTTTTATAAATTGCTTTCTTTAAAATAGCTTCGTTATTAAAGCCATTTTTAAGCAACGCGCTCATTGAGCCAACATTACCAGCAAATACAGCCGCATGAATACGGTTTAAGTTAGTACTTTCAAACACTTCTTTAGTAATCAACTCTATGGCTTGGGTAATAATACCTTGCCCCCAATATTGCTGACTAAGCCAATAACCTATTTCGCCACTGCGGCTATACTCAAACTCACCAGGAATAACACCAATACAACCAACACACAGGCCATCAACTTCAATAGCTTTAATGATGCCACATTTTGCTCCTTCGTTTACCCACCAGTTTGCATCTGCTTGAGTATAAGGAAATGGAATTTTAGAGGACAAATAGCGAGCTACTTGTTGATCGTTCAAAATGGTGACTATTTGGCAGGTATCGTGTTGTTTAAATGCTCGTAAAGTGATCATGCTACAAATGAGTTTGTTATTATCAGCCAACAACTTAGCAAGCTTTAAACGCTTAAACAATGAAAAACAATTCATTAAAATTAAAGTGTATACAGGTATAACTTTGCTTAAAACTCTTTTAAAATGTAAAAAACACCCAGACAGAGTCTCTATGCATCCTCATATCGAAGCCCTTTATAATAGCGCTAAAAAGTCCAGTCGTTTAATTATTGGTTTAATGAGTGGCACCTCTTTAGATGGTTTAGATGTGGCGCTATGTAAAATAACCGGTGCAGGTTTGCATACACAAATAGAGGTTAAAAATTTTACTACGGTTGAATACAGCGACGAGTATAAAACTAAAATAAAGCAGGTATTTGCCAAGCGCGAATGCGATTTAGAAGTGCTGACTTTGTTACACCCTTGGGTGGGAAAACTCCATGGTGCTATGGTTAATCAGTGTTTAATTGCATGGAGTATTGATCCTGCGAGTATTGATGCCATAGCAAGCCACGGGCAAACTATTTATCACTGTCCGCAGTCGCAGCATAACCATCATGACTTTAAGCATGGCACCTTACAAATAGGTGATAGTGACCAAATAGCCGTTACTACAGGCATTACCACTGTTGGCGATTTTAGGCAAAAGCATATTGCCGCTGGTGGAGAAGGTGCGCCGTTAGCCGTGTATGGCGATTATTTATTTTTTGCCAGCCCTGACGAAAACCGCATTTTATTAAACATGGGTGGCATTGCTAATTTAACGTTTTTACCTAAAAGCGGTGATGCTAGTAGCGTGTTTAGTAGTGACATAGGCCCAGGTAACACCATTATGGATGCCTACGTACAGTATTACTTTAAAGGAATGCATTATGATGAGGGCGCAAAGCTTGCCAAAGCAGGCAAGGTGAATGTAAAGCTGCTTAAAGCACTCAGCGATAACGCGTTTTTTAAATTACCACTACCAAAAACAACAGGGCCAGAGGTGTTTAATTTAGCCTTATTACGCGCAGCCCAAGCCCAAACCGCAACCCAATATTTAAGCCATGAAGATGTGTTGGCGACTTTAAATACGCTCTCTGCGACTACAATTGCTAGGGCGTTAAATGACTGTGCTAAAGGGGTTCAAAACTGTGTGGTATATGCCAGTGGTGGAGGTATTCATAATCCATTATTGATGGAGCAATTACTAATACACTGCCCAAATATTAAGGCGTTTAAGAATACTGATGATTTGGGTGTTCACCCTGATGCCAAAGAGGCGGTGCTGTTTGCTATTTTGGCAAACGAATGTTTAGCAGGGCAGCGACAAAGTGCTAAAAATAAAAGAGGTGGAATTTTAGATATTACTATGGGTAAAGTGAGCTTTGCTGATTAACTAATTAAAGCTTAATGGTAAAATTTATAACAAGAGCTAAAAAAGTGAGATTAAAGCTGTTCCCATACTGGCGAGGTACTGACGAACGCGGTGCGGCTTTGGTGGGGTAATCGAAGTTACTGGTATAGTATATCCACTACCAAATTGGTTAATATGCATATCGAACTGCAAACTATTCTTTAACGTGCCGTGTTTACCGTGCAAAATCATTTGCATTACAAAACCACGACTATGCGCTATTTGGTTCAACCTAAGCGTGACCCGTCCCTGTTCTAAATCAAATTGATTGAGCTTTTTTTCTGTGTAGTACTGAGCTGCTCGTGCATTTGGTAAAGTTGCGCTCAGCGAAATAATATCACCTTCATGGGCCGCTTCAGGCAAAACGCATTGCAAAGCAATTTGATGCTGGCTATTAGCATGCAATGACAGCGTTTCAAATTCCATGCTGTGGCTTAATGCCGCAGACATTGGATCTTCAAATGACGGTAGTGCAAAGGTTAATTGCACCGTAGATTCGCTCATGAGGGTCTTATAAAGCTTTGTTGACTAATAATGCAGCTATTATCGCTGATGATTATTGCAAAATTATGACTAAACTAAAGCGCTTGATGCAAGGGTTAATTTGACTTGCAGTTTATAACTAAAGCTATTGTTTTAAATCAATATTATATTTAATAAATAAACTATAATAGTCGCTCAATAACCTCTGCGATGAACGTAAATACAGTTTACCGGGTTCAAATGTATACGAGCCTTGTCTTAACAATAAAATAAAACACTTACCAACTTTATTGTTAATTTATTTTATTTTTAATGTTAAATAATGGGCGTTTTTTTTATGTGTTTTTCTCAACTTTGCAATAAAATAGCTTGAAAAAAAACCAAGCTAGCCATAAAGTGCATTTAAGGGCCCAAATACATAACACACTACCAAACGGGTTGTGAGAAATTAGATGGCACTAATAAAAAATAATTTATGGAAACTCTTTTGTTTTTTGCTATTGGGCGGTCTAGTCCTATTAAGCGTTTTGTTGGCTTATGAATGGCGAAATATCGAAAAAGAATACCGCACAAGCTCCCAAAACCGTGTCGAATTTTCTGCGCAAGCACTTAAAAGCACCCTTAGAAATAAAGAACTTATGCTGGATTTAATTGGCAGAGACATCCTTTCAAACAATAACTTAACCGAAAAAACATCAACAATTAAACTTCTCGACAATATTTTACTAGAGAATCCTGTGTTATTAGGCTTTGGACTGTTTAATCCCCAAGGGGAAATTATTTACTACAGCTCAAATTTAAATGCCTCAACAATGATTAATCTGAAAGAAAATGAAAAAACCCGCCAAAGTTTTTCACAAACCCTTAGCTCAGACAAAATGGTGTTAGGGCAAACTTATTTTAATCTATCGTTACAAGAATGGGTTATTCCAATAAGGAAGTCATTACGAGACAAAAGTGGCACTGTGATTGCTGTAATGACTGCAGGGATGGCGGTATCAAGAGGCGCTAAATACCTCAATATTTTGCAAAGTAATAGTGACGATTACATAATGCTAGCAAGAGAAATTGATGGTTTTATTCAATACAGTTCCGTAAAAGATGCAGATATAGCTAGCTATACAAAAACCAAAATTAAGCAGGCATTAGGGTTATCTGATAATGCTTTGATAAAGCAAACAGGCAAGGATAAAGAAATATTTAAATCCTCAGAAGAGGTGTTTAGTATTGATACACATGTAGGTGGTAAGCCTTATTTAACATCTGCAAAATTTGATAATCGCTATCAATTATGGACACTCTCAAATCGGGCAATGCAGCCAATAAAAAACGTCTTTTATTGGAAGGTATGCTGGTATTTTTTAATCTATTTACTGATTTGTACGGTGTTATATTTTGGTTTTAGGTTTATTGCTCGTGCTGAGCAAAAACGAGTTGATGAACTGTTTTACCTTTCTCGGAACGACGATTTAACAAAGTTACCCAATCGAAAAGCACTGCGTGATAGCTTTGAAGCAAAAAAAGAGACATCTTTTAGTCTAGCAATCATAAACATTACCAATTTACGCTCAATGAATAATCGCTTTGGTATGGAGTATGGCGATAAGGCAATTAAAGCCTATGCCGCAATGTTGCAAGCTACATTCGCAGTTCCATACCTAGTTTTTAGAAACAGTGGTAATGAGTTTTGCATTATTACACCGCATTTATCGGATGAGCAAAATAGGCACGCTTTTGAACAAATATTAGCATCTTCTATTGAACAATATGAAACCAAAAATACCGAACGTCCTTTAAATATGAGTGTCGGTGTGGCCAACTACCCAGAGCATGGCATAACCAAAAGTAAGCTGGTCCGCAGTGCGCATTTGGCTAATCAATGGGCAAAAGATACAGGGCAATGGCTGTGCCATTACCATGCAGATATAAAACAAGCTTATTTGCGCCGTTTAAAAGTAGAAGAGCGATTAAATATAGCGCTAAGTGAACAATCATTCTCTATGGTCTATCAGTGCCAAGTGAATGAACAGGGAAAAATCCATGCTATGGAAGCACTTATTCGTTGGCATGACGGTGAATTGGGTATGGTTTCACCTGCCGAGTTTATTGCTATTGCAGAACAAAGTGATTTAATATTTAAAATAGGTGACTTTGTTTTAGCGCGTTCTATTAGTGAATTTGCAAAGATGCAACAACACAGCGATACCCCTCTTGAATTAGCAATCAACATTTCAGTGATGCAATTTCAAAGCAGTGCTTTCATTACAACATTATTGCAAAGCATAGAAACCCATAATGTTGCCCCGCAAAGTATAATCTTAGAAATTACAGAGTCACTGTTTATGGATAACCTTGAGCATGTGATTGATACGATAAATAGCTTAAAATCTAGAGGGATACGCTTCTCGATGGATGATTTTGGTACAGGTTATTCATCACTGAGTTTATTAAGGCGCTTACCCATAGATGAACTGAAAATAGATAAAAGCTTTGTAGATGATATTTTAATAGACCCTAAGTCTAACAGTATGGTGCAAAGTATTATCGCCATTGCCAACAGCCATAACTTAAGTGTTATAGCTGAAGGCGTGGAAGAACAGGCACAGTTTGATATGTTAGTGGATATTGGCTGTAAACGCTTTCAGGGGTATTACTTTTATAAACCAGTGGCAGCAGCAACGGTTATTGAATACCTAACGGTTAATTAACTTATCCTACAAATACTGTGGTGCCGCGACTAAGTCGGTCATTCACTGCAGCCCACTCACTGCCTACTGGCGGTTTTTCGATATAAATATTCAATGGTGTTTTCTCATCAATAAGATGCAGTGCTTTATACATATTTTTAGCGTATTCAATAGGGCAACTACTTAGCTTAGTAATACGTTCGGATGGAATGTCGCTCGCTAATAATTGCTGTTGCACTTGAGTCGAATAGATCAAATAGTGACTTTTACCCTGAGAGTTCTCAGTCAAAATTTTAGCGAAATCTTCAGTATTAGCTAACATGGCAGGTGCATGAGGCTGATAATGCGCTTTTACATTACCCGGTACCACTTCGTTATGTGAATGTGGTGTGCTGACATGCAGTCCGGTTTTTTGCAGAATATCAGCTGCTGAAATTGGCCCTGGGCGTAATATGCGTAACTGCTGTGAGCTTGCATCTACAATGGTCGATTCAATACCTACATTACATTCACCTCCTTGTAATACCGCACTAATTCGACCATTCAAATCGCGCATTACATGAGCTGCACTGATTGGGCTCAATTGCTTATAGCGATTAGCCGAGGGAGCTGCAAGACCGGTGTTTAATTGCTTTAATACCGCTAAAAACTCAGGGTGCGCAGGCACGCGAAGCCCAATGGTGGGCAAACCGCCTGTTACCGGACTGTTTAAATCATTTTTAGCATTTAAAATTAGGGTGAGTGGGCCGGGCCAAAATACATCCGCAAGTGTGATGGCTGCCTTATTTACATTTTTTGCCCAATTGTGTAGATGCGACTGATTGGGAATATGCACAATGAGCGGGTGATTTGTTGGGCGTCCTTTCGCGGTAAATATTTTCGCTACGGCATCACTGTTAGTCGCATCTGCAGCTAGACCATAAACAGTTTCTGTGGGTAAAGCGACGCATTCGCCGGCTTTTAATAATGCAACGGCTTGGTTAATACGCTCTTCAGTATTTAATAATTGAGTGGGTTGTAATGATGTCATAATAACTCTTAAGGATTACAAAACTGGCAATATGTTGCATCGGCAACGTGTTTTTCATTCGCTTCAATATGGTTGTAGCCGCAGCTATCACACAAAGAGGTTGTTGATTTTACTTGTTGTGTGGGCATGCTACACAGCTCACAGAGCAAGCCTTTCGTGAGTTGTTTGGCAACAAAGTTAGCACACTGGCATTGTGGACATTTTGATGCCAACCGCCTTGCTAAGTCCTCGGCAGCGAGGCGAATAATAGCTTGGCGTTGCCCACTATACATAGCTCTTAAATCAGGCGTGATTATGCCGGCTTTGGGCGCTTTTTCTTTAAATAAAGCAACCAAGCCTTCAAAGCTTAGCCCTTTATAAAGTGTTTGAGTGTCATCAAGTATCCAATTCTGCTCTTTAAAGCGCTGGCATGCTGCAATGATTGATTCAACATTAGTCTCGCTGTTAATGGTTAAGCTGCTGGGTGAAAATGGCCCGCCTGCATGTCCATAAATAGCGATGTCTGTGTGTTTATCGTAAAAACAAATTACTTCTTCATCCCAGTTCATTAACCCAGGGTATGGGCCACCTCCAAAGCTGCCTTCACTACCAAGCCCACATTGCTCGCCAGTGAGTTCACACGCTTGTTGAGCTTTTATTAGTGCCGCTGTTTGGGCACTGCAATCACGCTGCACTTCATTAGTGAACATCCCAAGCGTATCGGTATCAAATAGACTGGTTGTTACCACATTATAGCCAAGTGGCTTCAATGCAGGGGCGATAAGAGGTGCTTTTTTATGTTTAGTGGCTATGACGGCCTTTAACATTGATCATGCTCGCTCTTTAGAGGGGGAAACTGTAGTGAAGTGCCCGTTTTCAAAGCGCTCTAAGGTGTTGTCATCGCCCCAACGAATGAGTGTTAGCCAGTGGTTATCAATTAGTTCCTTCACCATCGTATGCTTGTTATAAATTGCTGCGATTGCTGATTGTGGCGCAGCAATATATACATTAAGGCGAATAGGTTCGTGCATCCATTTATCGCCATTGTGTAGCGATTGCATGGCTAAGCCTATGCGCAGGTCGCCACCGTTACCTTCAAATAAGCCAATATTACCGCCCACCGCATTGTGAAGTATTTTATTACCACTGCCGTATTTGTGATTATCGTTAACCGAGGCATTATATTGGCTATTGATCCAATGGGTGACTATCATAGGCGCAGTCATAATAAGCTCTAATATCGCAAAGTCGCCATCGCTTTCCCACTCATAATCGTGTAAAAAACAGCGTCCCTGTAAGTTAATACTTCGCGTCCATGAGCGCGGCGCGACAATAAAGGCGGCATTATTTGCAAGTCCCCATTCAGGGCGCACCTGCGACCAATCGCGGGCGCGTTGATGATAAGCGTGATTAATTTCATCCGCTGATTTATCAATCAGCTTTGGCTCTATATTAACTAAGCGTTCGCGCTGAGCTGTTTGTGTTGCCACACTGAGCCATTTTTTTAGATTATCATCCAGTTGAGCATCATAGGTGGTTATCACATCTGTGGTTGTATTATGAATGGCTGCAATAAACTGGGTGTTTTCTGACAGTGTGAGTCCCCGAGTTTTAAGCGCTTGACGTACTTGAGCATCGTTAAGTAGGCTTGCGAGTACTCGTACATTTACTTCACCACTTTGTCCGCCACAGGCGCCGCAATCTAGGCCAGCACTTTGTAAGTTATTGGTTGTATGGCTAGCGTGACCCACTAACATTACCTGTGGTGCCAACTCTTTTATACCTAGAGTTGTAAGCACTTTTTGGGCTAAATCGGTTTTGTCTTTTAGGGTCAGTTGCTGCTGGTTTTGTGTTAATTGCCAGTCAGTCGGAGTGCACTTTTTAGCATCGTCTTTAGATAAAAAGGTATTTTTTATTAATTTAAATGCATACAGCCAGCCTGCTGACTCAACCATAGAAAACGATGAAGGGGCCGATTTTGACCAGCTTTGCCATGTGGCACTATTTTGGCGTGATGCTTCAAGTGTCGCGTCTTTGTGAGTTTGCGTGGCATGTATAGCCGGTTTAAGTAGCCCAGGGAGCTGTGGGCGAGTAATAGCACTGCCATTTTCTTGATATTCCAGCGGTAAACCAAAAAAACCGGCAAAGCCAAACGTTTCAATATGTTGACTTTGAGACTCTAGCGCACGGCGAATCACTTCCGAGCGAACATCAATACAAAACACTGCTTGTAATTGAGCGTTTGTCACGGGGGCTTTTGTCGCGGTTTGCAGAGCCTCATTAAGCGGATATTGAAAGCTGAGTTCCATTGCTTTTGCCCACACCCATAATGGCTTTTGTGCTAATTTATGTGCATGTAAGCGCTCAACAACAAGCGCCTTTTCTTGTTGCCACTGGCTTTGCAGTTGTTTAAATGTAGCACTATCGTGATCGGTCAGGTATTGCCAAATTACTAAGTCCCATGCCATGCGCATGGCTAGAAGTTGCTTCATCTCATCTGTTGGGGTGTCGTAAAGCTGACCTTGAAAACGTAAATACGCAAGCCACGATGCCCAACCGTTAATATCTAAGAGCAATGAGTGCGCGTATAACTCTAACGAGTCATTATCTATATTAAGCGTTTTAAGAGTCAGTGCAATTAGTTCATCAGCGGATGTGGGTAATTGCTTAAAATAGCCATTTAAATGCCGTTCATCCATAACAATGCTAATGCCTTTATCAGCTTGAATAACAGTAAGCCAATGGCGATATAATTCAGATGGGGCTTGAGTATCATTACGATGCAGCATAGGGCCGAGTTGTTGATAATGTGCAGCACAAAACTGACTCAACTGATGAGTAATTTCATCATGCCAAGCCATTTTATGCTTATTACGTTGTTGGTCGAGTAAATCAGCAATGTTGTGCCAGTCTACTAATGGCACATCAACTCTAAGCGCTTGTAATAGTTGCTCTTTATTAAAGTCACTATTAAGTAGCGTTGCGGCATCGGCTAAGTGTTTGTCGGTAATCATGCCAGCATTATATTTTTGTAGATAAAAATCCTTAGACATCAGCATGTTGGCATTACATAAGGTATCCAGCCGTGCGCTTACATCTTCAATTGGCATATGGCGCATTTCCCAAAATGGGTTTACTGCAATCATCTGATCTAGCGGCCAGTTTGGTGCTATGTAACCGCATACTTTATTAAGTAGGTTGTTTTGACTGTCACTTAGCGAGAGTGCAGTGTTATTTGAAGGCGTTAGGCTGCTCATTTTGATTCCTCAATAGTGATCCCAGCGGCATGATTTTTTAAATCAGTGTGGCCATTATTAGGCAAATTTATCGGCCATATTTTTAGTGTTAGTCGTGTAAACCACTCATCTAAATACAAGCCTGCAAATAATAAAGTAGACAGTGATTTAACCTGAGGGCGCCAAGATTGATAGCGCAAACAGTAGCTTGCTATCATTAGGGTTAAAATAAGGGCTATTACCCAACTGTCGGCTAAGCTAAATGCAGGTTCACGCCACTGCTCAAGGGGAAGTGCAAACGCAAAAATATTTTTAGCGGCCACATAGCTAAAGACCACTAATAGTGCAATTAACAGCTTTTTACTACGTGTTTTAGTCGTAGCTGTACCATGCTGATTGGCAAGCAAAATGGTTAATGCTGATGCTAAAAGCAGCCAAATACTTACCGCTCCCTGATAAGAGCTAATAAACCATGCTGCGCCAACGATTATTATTGAGATAAGCGCACCGGTTAACCAGTCAAAGCATTCGGGTGATTGTTTTGGAATATGGCGACGGATCAGATCTTCATTTACGCCGTTACCTGAGTTTAAAAATGCGAAAGCTTTATAAGTTGAATGGGTAACAAGGTGAAGTAAAGCCAGTTCAAATAAACCTAACGCACACTCTACCAGCATTAACCCCATTTGTGCGCTTGTAGACCAAGCTAGCCTTACTTTAACGCTTATTCTAGTGGTCATTATTAATGCGCTGATCACTGTAGTTAAACCAGCAACAATTAAAATTAACCATTGTGCTGCGCTAGCTTGAATAAACAAAGGCGCAAATAAAATTAATAAAAAGCCTCCTAAATTAATGACTCCGGCATGTAATAAAGCGCTCACCGGTGTGGGTACTTCAACCACTTTAATTAGCCAGCCGTGTATTGGGAGTTGAGCGCATTTTATTAAAGCCGCAAAGGCAATTAAAAAAGCGGCGACTTGCTCTGCAAAAGACAGTGGTTGTGTGGTGGTGTTATAAAAGGCGGTTATATCACTTATGTACAGACTATTGTGAATGAACCACAAAATACCAAATGCAATCAGTAATAAGGATTCGGCAACACGTGCCACAATAAATTTTTTATGGGCGGCGAGCACCGCTCGAGGGCGCTCAGGGTAAAACATTAATAGTTTATGTAGTGCTAAACTTATCGCCACCCAGCCTAGCCAAAATAGCGCTAAGTGGTTGCTCATAACCACAACTAATACGGCAGTGATGGTAAGTAATAGCCATCGCCAAAAGTAGTTTACACGTGGCTCACCTTGCATATAGTGCTTACAAAAGCGAATCAATATCAGCGTGATAAATAATATAAGCCCCAGCATAATAATTCGGGTCATGGTCAGCGATAAGAAACTGAGTAAATCAAAAGCATAAATTTGATGAAGCGTAATAGCTGTTATAAATGCAATGCTATTAAACACCATTACTTTAAACAGTACATGACCATTTGAAGCGCGCGATCGTTGGCCAATTAACCAGGCTGCTATAAATGTGCTCAAAGGCATTATTAGCAGTAACAACGAAATAATATACTCACTCATTCAGTGCTCCTTATTTAGTGAGCAAAGTATGGCAAACTAGATAACTAAATAAAAATAGATATAATGCATATAAACGTTCTATAAAAGAGAACAGTAATGAGCCGTTTAAATTATCATCACTTATATTATTTTTGGTCGGTTGCTCGTATTGGTAACTTAACCCAAGCCGCGAAAGAACTGCATTTGTCGCAGTCAGCGCTCTCTACGCAAATAAAACAATTAGAGCACACCATTAATATTGAGTTATTTGAACGTAAAGGCCGCACACTCGCATTAACCGATATGGGAAAGCGGGTGCAAATGTACGCCAACGATATATTCACCAAAGGGGAAGAACTGTCTTCTTTTATTCATAAAGGGGTGATTTCCCAAACTCAGCATTTATCAATCGGGGTGCTCAATACGCTCTCTCGTAACTTTATCGAAGAATTTATTAACCCCTTAATGAGCAATGACGAAGTACGATTTTCACTGACTGCAGGTCGTATGGATGGGCTGCTAAATGGTTTGGCAGAGCACGAACTGGATTTAGTTTTAACTAATAAACCCATCGGGCTTGAGCACTACGATCAGCTTTGGCAAAGTCAGTTGGTATCTCGTCAGCCATTAGCTATAGTTGGCCCCGCTGATAAAAAAATACGTGGCCAATTTCCAGCAGGTTACACGGATGCACAGTGGGTGTTACCCGCTAAAACCTCAGCTATTAGAGACTCATTTAATGCTTTGTGTGCTCGTTGGCAGTATCAGCCAAAAATAAAAGCAGAGGCTGATGATATGGCTATGCTGCGATTACTTGCCCGCGATAGTGGTGCACTATCGGTATTGCCACCAGTTGTAGTAAAGGATGAAATAGAACAAGGCCTACTAGTTGAATATCAGCGTTTACCCGATGCTTTCGAACACTTCTATGCCATTACCGCGCAGCGAAAATTTGTACCAGACATATTAAAGTCGCTGCTTGCCAAAACCTGCTAATTACTTTTAAAGAATGTTTTTTGCGTAAATACTTTATATTTGAATAATAAACAAATAATTAAAGCTTTTAATTCGTTGGCCGATACCGTATTTATATTGTACTGAAGATTAAGGATAATCATGGTTAATAAACTACAAGGCAATTATGCTAACTTAAATGCGTTGCTTGCCCAATCGGTCAATAATTCAAACCAAACCAGTATGCCCACAGGTTTGCAATCGCGTGCTCACTTAGCGCCAAGTTCGGCAACAATCACTGATGAAATGCTTAGTCAGTTTAGTGACCAACAAGTCGATGAAATACTTAATCAGCAATTATCCTCGTTACTCACGATTTCCAGCGCACCCAGTGGCTCAAATTATAAGCTCTCTAGTGAAGAGGTTGCACTACGTACGGTAATAAGCTCTCAGCAAGAGGGCTTATTAAAAAACGAACGTAGCGATCAGTTAATTGAGCGCTTAAATTCTTCTGTAAAAAATATCCAAGGTGCTTATGCCAACACTAGCGATATTTTATCAAACTTGGGGCAACTGGGATTTAATCAAAAAACATTTTTAGCATCTAGCCAACAGCGTGTTGAACGCTCACTTAATCCTTTCATGGAAAGCTTTAATCGCGAGCGATTTGAAGACGATGATAACTATGGGTTTGAGCTTTCGGTAAAAACCAAAGAAGGTGATGTTATTAAAATCACCTTTCATTCTGCACAAGGTTACGATGAAGAAAGCGGCGAAACCACGGATGAATTTAGTGTAAGTTATGAAGTGGATGGCGACTTATCAGAGTCTGAACACCAAGCATTAACGCAAGTACTTTCTGGTGTTGGAGAAATGGCGGATGAATTTTTTAAGGCTAAACAAAGCGCTTACAGTCGTTACGTACCCGCAAACCAAGCTGATTTAGATTTAAGTTTTCTGAGCAATTTTGATAATAAAGAACTTTCGGGTTTTGATTTGTACTTTTCAACGTCAGAGGGAAATACTGGCGATGCTGATGGAGCGCTCCTTGGAATAGATAATGAGCTTAATTTAAGTTATACCCTTGATGAGGATTCTGAGCAGCAAATACTGGAGTTTGAATCGGTAAACGGACAAAACAATATTGATTTTTCGCTTGATATGTCAACCATTGGCGCTCAAGACAAAAGCCAAATGCAACAATACATAAAAGCGCTCGATAAAAGCTTAGAAGATAGCCAGCTCAACAGCTCTGAGAAAAGTACACGTTCTGCGTTTGGTCACAAAAGTGATGAAGTGATGAAACAAGGGTTGGCTGTTTTTAAAAGTGCGTTTAGTAGTATGTCATCAGCTGCTGAGCGCTATAGTGAAATTGAGTCGGTTGCTACAAAGCAGTTTACTAATGGACGCGAGCTTGTCGCTAATTTAGTTGACAATATGATCACCAAAGATCCGCGCTACCAAGGGCTAGGAAGCAGTAATAAAAATTCCTTAGGCGATGGTATTTCTAAGTTAGCTGATTTTGATGCAAAATTCTCTTTTGCAATGGATCAGGGGGATTACATAGCAACAAGCACCACAAAGCTGAGTCAAAATACAGAACACCAAAAATCAGCAGGCTTAACTGGGGTTACTCAAGATAAAACGGCGAGCACGCGTTTTAATTATGAAGAAGGTAACCGCTCAGACATCCCTCCTGATTATTATGATAAACAAGAAAATTACACTATTGGTACCGCTGTAAAAAATAACGAATTGGTTGCCCTTGATCAGGCTCATGAGGTGGATGTAGATAAAAAAGTGTATCAGTTTAATCCCGAAATATCTCAATACGAGCTAAAAAAGGAATTGAAAGAAACATCCACCAGTGAGAGTAATATTCGTCTTATTAACGATATTTGGCTCGAGAAAAATGAAGATAGTCATCGTATGGATGAAAGAAAACGACTCAGTGGTGTGGGGGCGTCGAACGAGTTTAGAACAACATCGAGTTATTCACATACGCAATTAGTAACGTTAATCGGTGATTTAGATAAATTAGAACAAAACAAAGAAGTCAAACGTGAGTACTTAGCCGTTTTATCACAAGTGGATGATTTTATGGATAAAAGCAAGTAACTTTTATTTACTTAAGCTCGATTGTGGGTATAGTAACTAAAACACTATTTAAGTATAAGATTATGTTTAAACAATTAATTTTACTTTTAATGTTGAGTTTACCACTGGCAGTGAATGCAACGCTCAAACCACACTCGGACGCTATGACTGCTAAGCGTTTATTAAGCGAGCACGATAAATTTGCTAAGCAATACCAAACATTTTCGCCGACACCGCAAGACGTTGCATTGATGCAAAAACTAGCAGGTAAAGAGGTGTTAGTGCTTTTAGGTACGTGGTGTCATGACAGTGCCCGTGAAGTACCTCGATTAATAAAGTTACTCGATGAGTCTAAGGTTAAACTTTCGAAAATAACCTTTGTTACAGTCGGTTATGATAAACGTGATAAGGCAGGTATTGCTCTAGCGCATGACTTACAATATACCCCCACTTTTATTGTTAAGCATAACGGGGTTGAAATTAACCGCGTAGTAGAAAAACCCAGCGTCACTCTCGCCCAAGGTTTAACCTTAGGCTTATAACGAGAGTCAGCTAGCCAATATCATGTTCGAGGTTTTATTTTTACACAGGCCAATCAGCGGCGTCTAAGTCATCTAATTGTGCATCGCAATGCTCATTTCCTTGCCACTTGGCAATGTACTCACCGTGCGGATCGTATTGCTGAGTTTGTTTTTGCAAATTAAAGTGACGTCCGCCGCGCGGATCGACACCAACTCCAGCAATATATTGCCAATTACCCCAATTCGACGCCACATCGTAATCGATTAACTGTTGCTCAAAGTAAGCCGCACCATAACGCCAGTCTAGTTGTAGTTCGTTTACTAAACAGCTAGCAACGATTTGTCTTGAGCGATTGCTAATAAAGCCCGTTGCGTTTAGCTCTTTCATAATGGCATTAACTAACGGGTAAGGTGTACTGCCTTGGCACCATTTAGCAAAACGATTCGGGCTAAACGTGGTGAGTGGCGAGCTTTGTTTCTTACCTTTAAAGGTAAATAACTGATGCTTAACATTAATCGCATGCCACTTGAAATACTCACGCCAGAGCAATTCAAACTTGATCCAGTAAGTTGACTCATTTGCTCCATACTGCGCTTCAAAAGCATCTACAGCACAAAAAACTTGCTTGGCACTAATACAGCCAAAAGTCAGCCAACTACTAAATTTTGTTGAGTTATCAAAGCCATCCAGCTCATTGCGAGTGATTTTATAGCTACTCGGTAAAGCCGATGAAAAGTACTGCTGGCAGTGCTCAAGCGCAGCCTGATGCCCACCAAGTAATTGTGTATTCCCTGTTGCTGGCTTTTCTATCGGTTGTTTTGCGCAAAGTATAATAGGTGGAGGCAATCTTGCCGCTGAAAATGTATGTGTGGCTAAACTAATTTCTGCCGCTTCGATCTTTTTTCTAAAAGGTGTAAAGCCGGTTGGTAAATTAACTAGTTCAAAGGGCAGTTGCTGTTGTTGATATAAAGTATCTTGCATCACAGATTTAAATACCACAGTAGTGCATTTTGACTTAAGAGCACTAATTTGGCGTTGCTCATATACACCTATTTGCTGGCTATATACAACTTCGTCAATGCTAAGCTCATTAATACGCTGTGTTAATACCTCAACTGGATCGCCTTCAATAATATGTAAAGTTTGGCCAAGCTCTAAAGCAGACTCCTGTAGCTCATATAGGCTTTGCATTAAAAAGCGTTGTTTGTGGACACCATAGGGTTTTTGTTGGTAGTTATTGCTTTTAAACCAAGCAGGGTTAATCACAAAGACCAGGTCCAACTCACATTGTTGTTGTGATAAATCATTGAGTATGGGGTTGTCGTCAATGCGCAAGTCATTTTGCAGCCAATACAGAATACGTTTTTTCATACTTATGCTCTGGTTTTTAAAATCATTTATTTTACGAAGCAAAAACGGGTAGGGATTAGTTAGCTGCAAGTTTTAGTAATTAAAGGGTGAGCAAGTAATACTTACTCACCTGCTTAGGTTTTATTAAGCTTGTTTGTTCGTGTTAGTTAGGTTTATAGATACATAAGCAATTAAATACACAAATACGCTAAGCGGTAAACTACAAATAAATAAAGCAATTTTGTACTTTTTAGCAATAGATGGTTTAGGCAGTATTACTGCAAAAAGCATATTCATTGCTAACCAAAAAATAGTAACTAGTGGTGATAGCGTTGTTTTAGAGCTTGATAAATCACAAGTGCCGAATGAAATACTAGCAATAGATGCGCTACCTATTTCTATACATTGAGCGTTACCTATTAGGCTGATAGTAACTAATGTTGTAATAAATAATAGTGTTAGCGGGAGTAAATGTTTCATATTTTTTTCCTTAATTATTTAATTTTATGGGTCGCTCTACAGCGCCTAAATAAATTAAAACGTTTGGCAAAAAATAACGATAACAAAGCCGTTAACTAGTTATTATAAAGTTATAACCATGGTATTACCTTGGTTATAACTTTTATAAATTATTATTATTCAATTGGTTGTGTTTTTATTTCAGCTATTAGCTGATACCCTCGTTTCATTACAGACTTTATGTATTTAGGATTTTTTGTGTCGTTATCATTGAGGGCTACACGTAGTTTGCTAATAACTCGCCTAACTGCAGTGTCGGTTACTATTTGATTCTCCCATACATTATTATGTAACTCTTCAAGACTCACTATTCTTGGTTGTTGTTCAACTAAATAGCTTAGTACCTGCATGCATTTAGGCTCTAATGTGAAGTGACTATCTTCTTTAATTAAAGTTTGCTGCATGCTGTCAAAAGTGTACTCACCAATTATTATCAAATTAACGCTCGACTTTTCATTAATTGGTTCTGTGCAATCATAGTTAGGTTGGGGTTTATTTGCTGTCGTATTTGAATGCTTTTTATAAATGCGAGATACCATTATTCCAGTTAAATTCATTAAAAGTACTAACGGGCTTAGTGGGAGCGTACAAAGAAAAAGTAAATATTTAAAACCCACGTGTATATTTGGTTTATTAAGAGTCTGTCCGAATAACACGTTTAAAAGCATCCATATAATAAAATAAGGCGTAAGGAGAATTGAATCAGTTTGATCCCCACAAGCGCCATAACTTACGCCCTCTATATAGTTTGATAAATCCAAACAAAAAGCATTTGCTTGGCCGCTAAATAAAATGAGCGATATAAAAATAAGTAGGTGTTTCATTAAAAAGTCCATTTGGTAAGAGGCGGCAAATAGTACCGCCACTAGCTTTATTTTTGCTGTGCTATCCAGTCGTTAATTACATCTTCAAGTACCGCCATAGGAAGTGAACCTTGACCAATAACGGTGTCGTGAAAGCTGCGTATATCAAATTTAGCGCCTAGCTGTTTTTCGGCTTTTGCACGCAGTTCGCGTATTTTAATTTCGCCCATTTTGTATGAAAGCGCTTGGCCTGGCCATGAAATATAGCGGTCTATTTGATCTTCCACGGCGCTTTGTGGCAAGGCGGTATGTTCAGCCAAGTAATCAATCGCCTTTTGGCGGCTCCAGCCAAAGGCATGAATACCGGTATCGACCACTAAGCGCACTGCGCGCCACATTTCGTAGCCTAAACGACCAAAGTCACTGTATGGGCTTTGGTAAAAGCCCGCTTCTTTACCTAAACGTTCTGTATACAATGCCCAGCCTTCGCCAAATGCTGAGTGGCTAAGGGTGCGTCTAAATTCAGGAACGTCTAACTCCATTGCAATGGCGTTTTGTAAATGATGCCCAGGAATAGCTTCGTGCAGGCTAAGTGCTTCTAAATTATATAAAGGCTGCAGTTTTGGAGTTGAGGCTAAAAAGTAAGTGCCAGGTGAACGGTTATCAGAAGGTGGCATATAAAACGCACCGCGACTCGCTGAGCCTTTTATAGTAAAGGTGTTACGCGGCAAATGGCCAAAGTAAGTGGGGAGTTTGCCATACATTTTTTGAGTTATAAAAGCGGTTTTTTCTAGCAAGTCTTGGGCGTCTTTTGCGTAAAATTGCTCATCGGTTGCTAAAAATTTTAAAAAGTCGCTGTAACTGCCTTCAAAACCAACGCTATCAATAATGGCTTGCATTTGTGCTTTAATGCGCGCCACTTCTTTTAGACCAAGTTCATGAATTTGTTTAGGAGTAGCATTAGTGGTGGTGTAGTAATTAACCGTGTACTTGTAATAATCAAGGCCACCTTTGATGCTTGCAATACCCGGCTGCGTTCTACAGTGCGGCATATATTCGTTTTCAAAAAAGTCGTAAAAGTGCTCGTAAGCAGGCACAACTTTTGAGGCAATTATTGTTTTAGCTTTATTTTGGTAAGTTTCTTTTTGCGCTGCGCTAAATGTATTAGGGATGCGGGTAAATGGCTCATATAAGGCGCTATTCTCAGGTTGTTTAACTATATGAGCGTTAATGCTTTGGCCATAATTTTTAAACGTTTCGCAGTAATGTGTAAAACCGGTTTGAATGCCTTGTTTCATTAAATTAATGTTTTGCTGATTAAAACGAGGGTAGTCACTAAGGCTAACTAAAAATGCATCGTAATCCTCGGCAGTTAAAAAGGCCATGTTAGCTGGCGCTTCTGCAAAGTAAGTATGCCAGCCACTTAAAAAATTAACCGGAAAATACTTATCTTGATAAAGGTAGCTTTGCTGCTCTGTTTCTCGCTCATATTTAAATAAGCGGTAGTTCATTAGCTGCTCGCTATTGAGTGTTTTTGGGTCAATGCTGGCTAAGCTTTTTAGTACGCTGTTGTTGTAAGCTTGGCGCTTAGCAATGGCTTGCTCACTCCAATTTGGCAATGTGCCGTTTGGTTTCCAACCGTCTGGATCGGTTCTAAAAAATATTTTTTCTGCTTTCGCATTTTCCCAATGGTTATCAATAATGGTTGTTAAGTCGCTGCTACTGTCGGCTAAGCTTGGCAGCGAGGTGGCTGCTAAACAAATAGCTAAAATTGTTTTTTTAAACATGTTGAATTTCACTTTTTAGAGTTTTAATTGTTATTCATGCGCGTGCCTATTTTACGATAATAACAAGTTCACTCAATTAATGCGTTGGTTTTTAACAGCGTCTAGCTTATTGTTTTACTGGTGTTTAAAATAAAACATATTGGAGTAGCGATATTTAATAACGTATTTTGCTAACTGATAAGGCGAATAGCCAACACCCAAATATTTATTGAGCATTTCATGCTTAGCTTTGCAGGTTCGAAATCCGATTATGATGAAGTGAAATGGATTTGGATTATTCGCTGTACGTGAAAAAAATGTCAGATGAGGCATATGAGTTTGTATTGGCAGGTCACACTACATTGCTACCACCATTAATTGGCCTGATACACAAAGCGTTAGAATAACTATTTAACTGTAGGTATTAAAATAAAAAGGATTTTGAAAATGTTGTGCCCTCGTACGAATACACCATTGGAGTCTATATTAGTTGGCGGTATCACTGTTTATACATCGTCGTTAGGAGGCGTTTTTTTCGATAACAGCCAAATTTTTAAATTTAGCTCGCCAGAGTTAAAGCATGGTCAGGTTTTACTTAAGTATTTAAGTAATTATGCCGAAGGTGAGGGTGAAGTCGCAATGCGAGTAAATTGCCCTAAATGCCCAAGCATAGTGATGATGCGTAGGTATTTTTCACCGCTAAAAGCAGTTGAAATAGATGAGTGCCCTAGCTGTGCGGGAATATGGCTTGATAGTGGCGAATTAAGCAAAATACATGAAAACCATTTAACACCCAAAGAACGAAAACTGCTAGCCCACGAAATGGCAACCAATCATGGGTTTATAACTATTAAAACGCCAAAATCGAAATATTATCCTAAAGCGCCTAAAAACCTTCAAGGCACCACAGTTGAACGGCTGGTGCAATTGGCATTACTTAACTTTGAATCATAAAAAACGGCGTACTATAAAGTACACCGTTTTATTAAACTGACTTAATCAAAATCGTTATGACTTATTGCGGTTTTCTTTACTAAACGCACGAATTTTACGTTTTTGCGACAGGGTTACTTTATTAGTACGCCCTGCAAATGGGTTATCGCCTTCTCTAAACTCAATTTTGATTGGCGTACCCATAATCTTAAGTGCTTTACGGTAGTAGTTCATGAGGTAGCGTTTGTAGCTATCAGGTAAGTCATGTACTTGGTTACCATGAATTACGATACGTGGCGGGTTATAGCCCCCAGCATGCGCATACTTAAGCTTAACACGACGTCCACGAACAAGTGGCGGCTGGTGGTCAGCCTGTGCCATGTCCATAATACGACGCAACATAGCAGTACTAATTCGCTTAGTTGCCGACTCATACGCTTCGTCAACTGATTCAAATAAATGACCAACACCGGTACCATGCAGAGCAGAGATAAAGTGTAGGCGGGCAAAATCAATAAAGCCTAAACGACGATCAAGCTCCGTCTTAATACGGTCTTTAACGTAGTTATCTAGGCCATCCCACTTGTTCACGGCAATAACCAATGAGCGTCCTGAGTTAAGCGCAAAACCTAACAGGCTTAAGTCTTGATCAGAAATACCATCGCGAGCATCAACCACTAGTAGCACAACGTTACAATCTTCGATTGCTTGTAGTGTTTTAATGACTGAGAACTTCTCAACCACGTCACTTACTTTTTTACGTTTACGCACACCAGCGGTATCGATAAGAATATATTCTTTGTCGTTACGGGTCATCGGAATGTAAATTGAGTCGCGGGTTGTACCTGGCATATCGTATACAATAACCCGATCTTCACCTAGTATGCGGTTAGTAAGGGTTGACTTACCAACATTTGGACGACCAATAATTGCCAGCTTTACCGGCTTGTCGGCAAATGCTTGGTGATCGGTGTCATCTTCTTCACCTTCTTGATATAAGTCGATAAGTTCTTCATCGTCATCGGCTACATCTTCATCAAGAGCGGCAAGTTCAGCAATAACAGGCTGAAGAGTTTGCTCAAGCAGTAAGGTAATACCACGGCCATGTGCGGCAGCGATATGATGAACTTCACCAAGTGAAAGTTGATAAAATTCAGCACAATTTGAGTCGGCATCAATGCCGTCTGTTTTATTGGCAACAACAAAACATTTTTTCTCTTGCTTACGTAAGTGGTTAGCAATAGCTTGATCAGCCACTGTCATACCCACGCGAGCATCAACTAAAAATAAAACAATATCCGCTTCTTCAATGGCTAGTAATGACTGATCAGCCATTTCGGTTTCGATACCTTCTTCTGAGCCATCAATACCGCCCGTATCTACCACGATAAATTCAAAGCCATCGTAATTTGCTTGGCCATATTTTCTATCACGCGTTAAGCCTGGAAAGTCGGCAACGAGTGCATCACGAGTACGTGTTAAACGGTTAAATAATGTGGATTTGCCCACATTGGGTCGCCCTACAAGAGCGATCACGGGAAGCATAAACTACCTCTTTAAAAAACAACAAAAGGCTTCGCAGTGCGAAGCCTTACAAAAAATAATTAACTATTAGTGCCTTACACTAATAGTAGACAGTTAGTTCGGTATTTTTACCGCGCTAACTTCACCATCGCGGGTGTATAAAATCAATTTATCGTCAGCGACAACGGGCTCAACAAAAAAACCTGAGCTGTCAAAGTCTTCACGAGATACTAGCTCGCCAGTGTCTTTATTTAACCAATGTAAATTGCCTTCTTGGTCACCTAACGCTAAATAATTACCGGCAACCGCTGGGCCTGTTAAGTACCAGCCACGTAGAGCGGGTTGGCTCCAACGTTCAATGCCCGAATCTTTATCAAGTGCATAAACAACGCCGTTACTGTCAACAACGTAAATTGTTTGCAAATCCATGCTAATTTCACGGTAGCTGCTGTATTCACGTTTCCATACAACATTACCTGAACGAATATCTACTGCTGATAAGTTACCATTGTATGCAATAGCATAAGCAAATGGACCGCTAATGATTGGCTGCGTATCTACATCAACTAAACGTTCAAACTCTGATGCGCCTTTTGGCACTGCAATTTCTGCACTCCATGCCGAGTAGCCACTCTCAGAAATTAAAACACTTAACTTACCTGTTTCTAAGCCTAGTAACACACCACCGTTAGCCACAGTAGGTGAGCTTTGACCGCGTAAAGTCAGCGGTGGCACTTCTTGCTCAAAGCTCCAGCGTTCTTCACCAGTATCTGGGTGAAGCGCAAGTAACTTACCTGAGGCTAAATTAACAAAGATTAAGCCATCGCCTGCAGCGGGTTTAGAGAGTGATTCGCCAGGTACTTTTTTACGCCAAACTTCTTTACCAGTCTCACGGTCAAGTGCAATTACATAACCATGTTCAGAGCCTAAATAGATTTTACCATAAGCTTGTAATATTCCGCCTGATAATTTTGCACTATCGTTATCGCTCCAAGGCCAAAACGATAAATCTTGGCGAACGTCGGTTTCCCATTGGGTATCGCCATTGGCAAGTGATAAGGCTTCTACTTGGCCTTCACGGCTAGCAACATACACTGTCTCTTTATAAACAGCAGGTGATAAGCGTGAAAAGTAATGCTCTACACCACTACCAATTGATTCTTGCCATACCACATCAGTTTCAAATTGATTGGCTATTTCTGGAAGCACCAGTTCTTCTTCGTCATCACTTGAAGAACACCCCATTAGGGTTGCCATACATAGGGCAAGCGTTGCTGTTGTTATTTTTCTCATGCCTAAAACCTTATGCCGCTGGGCTAGTTACTGCTAGGTCATCTAACTTAATTTGTAAAAGAGGATTACTCGTTAATCCACCTGCATCAACAGCAGCTTGGTAAGCTACGCGTGCTTGCTCTTTATTGCCTTGTTGAGTGTAAATATCACCTTTTAATTCAGCCACATTTGCGTTAAATGCTTCAGGAAGAGGAGCATTTAATGTACTCAATGCATCATCGTATTGCTGCTGAGCAATTTGCACACGTGCTAAACGTGTTGTTGCAATGGCTTTAAGCTGGGCGTTATCAACGTTAGTTACAATCCAGCTTAATTTTTCATTTGCTAAATCTAAGTTTTGGGCATCTACAGCTTCTTTTGCAGCAACAAATGCCGCTAGAGTTGCGTACTGAGTGTCTTTGTTTTCACTGATAAATGCATCAGCAGACGCTAATACGCTGTCGCTTTCAACAAGCTTAGTGTATGCATCAGATGCTTGCTCTGCAGTCGTTATTTGATTTTGGTTGTATGCTTTCCAGCCATATAAACCACCTAAACCAACAATAACGCCTAACGCTAGTGAAAGGCCGTTTTCACGAAAAAAGCGTTTAATTGCTTCTGCTTGTTGTTCTTCTGTTGAATAAATTTCCATGCTTACCTCTGTTAAAGCGCTTCACTACTTACGCTTTATATAATTTAGCTATTAATTAGTTCTGCAAGTAACGTTTTAGCTTGTTCTAGTTCTAGTGTGACTTGTTCTTTACGTTCACGTAAGTATTTAATAGTCACAACGCCTTGCTCTAATTCATCTTCACCGATAATAATTGCGACGAGAGCATCGCTTTTATCAGCACGTTTAAGTTGTTTTTTAAAGTTACCACCGCCAGCGTGCACCATTACGCGTAATCCAGGTACATCACGACGTAAGGTAGATGCAATTATAGGCGCTTGAATACTGGCTTTGTCGCCCATAGCTGCTAAATATACATCAGCACTACGGCGTATGTCACCTACACATTCAAGTGCTTGAAGCAGTAAAACCAAGCGCTCTAAACCCATCGCGAAACCTACCGCAGGGGTTGATTTACCGCCTAATTGTTCTACTAAACCATCATAACGACCACCAGCACATACAGTACCTTGTGCACCTAAGCTGTCGGTTACCCATTCAAATACAGTGCGGTTGTAATAATCTAAGCCACGTACCAGCTTTTCATTAACCGTGTATTTGACGCCTGCGGCATCTAATCGTTCACATAAATTTTCAAAATGTTCTTTTGATTCAGCATCTAAATGTTCAGATAACTTTGGTGCATCGACTAAGATTGCCTGAATGTCTGGATTTTTAGTATCCAAAACGCGCAGTGGGTTAGAGTACATACGACGTTTTGAATCTTCATCTAGTACATCGGTATGTTGTTCTAAAAAGGCGATTAAGGCATCGCGGTACTGTGCGCGAGCTTCGTTTGAACCTAATGAATTAAGTTCTAAACGCACATGGTCAGTAATGCCAAATGCTTCCCAAAGTTGCGCCGTGAGTAAAATAACTTCGGCGTCAATATCGGCGCTGGCAATACCAAAAGTCTCTAAACCAAACTGATGAAATTGACGGTAACGACCTTTTTGTGGGCGTTCATGGCGAAACATAGGGCCCATGTACCAAAGGCGTTGTTCTTGATTGTATAACAGGCCATTTTCGTTACCTGCACGTACACACACTGCAGTCCCTTCCGGGCGCAAGGTTAAATTGTCACCGTTACGATCGGCAAAGGTGTACATTTCTTTTTCTACTATATCGGTTACTTCACCAATAGAGCGTTTAAATAGGTCGGTTGATTCTACAATTGGAAAACGAATTTCTTGATAACCAAACGATGATACGGTCTCGCGTAAAATGTGTTCTACTTTCTGCCAAACTTGCGTATCGCCTGGCAGGCAATCGTTCATACCGCGAACTGCCTGAATTTGTTTTGCCACTGATAAATCCTAAATCTGTTTATGTGCAACCCTGGGCTGCAACCACGTAAAACTAAAAAATCGACCCTGCATTATAACCTTAACTATAAGGTAATTGCGAGCGTAGCGGAGCGTACGTAATTTATACTACGTTGTGAATACCGCGACTAAAAAAGGTCATTTAAATACATAGTGTTGTAACAACACATCACTCTACGATTTTTATGTCGATTGGAGTTTGTTGTTGCTTCTGTTCAATGAAATCGCGTACATAGCCTTCAAGTTGATCAACAATATTATTGTTATCAATACGGGCTTTTTGGCGTTCGCCATTAATGTATAAACCTGAGCGACGGTTTGCGCCGGCAAGGCCAATATCACTCACTAATGCTTCGCCTGGTCCGTTAACCACACAGCCAATGACTGACACTGAAACTGGCTCAATAATATCTTCTAAACGCTCTTCAAGTTGATTCATGGTGCTTACTACATCAAACTCTTGGCGTGAACAGCTAGGGCAAGCAATAAAATTAATGCCGCGAGAACGAATACGCAATGATTTTAATATATCAAAGCCTACTTTTATTTCTTGAACTGGATCCGCTGCTAGTGATACACGCAGCGTGTCACCAATACCTTCAGCCAATAACATGCCTAAACCAACGGCCGATTTAACTGAACCAGAGCGCATGCCGCCTGCTTCGGTAATACCTAAATGCAGTGGCTGGTCGATTTCTTTTGCAAGTAAACGATACGCGCCAACCGCTAAAAATACGTCTGACGCTTTCACCGAGATTTTAAATTGGTCAAAGTCTAAGCGACGTAATATATCTACATGGCGCATAGCCGACTCAAGTAAGGCTTCAGGTGTTGGCTCGCCGTATTTTTCTTGTAGGTCGCGCTCAAGTGATCCACCATTTACGCCAATACGAATTGGAATGTTGTGCTCACGGGCTGAGTCGACAACCGCTCTAATACGCTCTTCACTGCCAATGTTTCCTGGGTTAATACGTAAACAATCAACGCCATACTTTGCTACTTTTAATGCAATGCGGTAGTCAAAGTGAATATCAGCAACCAGCGGTATCGATACCTGCTCTTTAATACTTTTAAATGCTTCAGCGGCATCCATAGTTGGAACAGATACACGGACTATGTCAGCACCGGCATCTTGAATCGCTTGAATTTGAGCTACAGTGGCATCAATGTCCATTGTGTCTGTGTTAGTCATTGACTGCACGGCAATTGGTGCACCATCACCAATTGGAACATTACCCACATTAATGCGGGTGGATTTTCTGCGTTTTATAGGAGATTCTGAAAACATAGCGACTACTCTGCTAAGGGTAATTTAAATTTAGCTAAACGGTTTTTAGGAAAAGCCGAAATATCAACTGGCTCACCATTTAGGGTAATACGAACAACATCGTGCTTGCCTAATACCACTGAAAAAGGCGCTACACCAGTCAAGGTCATTTCGTAGCCTGCTTTTTTTACACCAAATGCAATTTTCTCATCGTTGGCATCGTGGATTTCAACCCAGCTTTCGTCATTAAACATCATAATAATAGTGCTTAAATCACTGCTTGTTGGTTCACTTTGGCTTTGTGCATCGTTTAGGGGAGCAGCCTGAATTGTTTGTTGTTCATTGAATACGGTTGAGTTTGCTTGTGGTGCAGGCTCAATCTCATTTGATTGTGCTTCATCGGCAGCTTCTGCTAACAGTTTTGTGCTTTCTTGTTGCTCCGAGATGAGCGAGTTATTTGCATTAATAGTGTTAGTTTGTTCATCAATAGGCATTGCATTTTGCCACCACCATACGGCTGATGAGCCAATAACAATGGCTAAAATTAAATAACTTACCGTCATTAGTCGGCTGTCATGCGCTTCTTTTTCTGTACGTCTTGAAAAGCTTTGCATATCTACAGGCTTATCTGATGTGCTATAGGCAGGCAGCATAGTTAAAATAGCAGTGCTATCAATGTTTAGCGTGCGACAATAATTTTTTATGTAGCCTTTAACAAATGTTTTTGCGCCTAGTAAATGATATTCGTCGTTTTCAATATGCTCAACCTGCGATTCAGTCAACTTTAATAATGATGCAATCTTAGCAAGGCTAATGTTTGCATTTTCTCTATGTGTTTTTAGTATTTGACCTACAGAGGGTTCATCGTTCTGCGGTTGTGTATTATCTTCATTCATAATGTGTATCAGTTTGGATCCACTAGTAAAAGTTTATGTTTTGGCTTAACAACCAGAGTAAGACTTCGTTTTTATTTTTTGGTATTCGTTAATTCTTGTTACTAAGGCGCACTATAAAAAGGGACTACATTCAATATCTTAAAAACTATACCGTGTTTAGATAAAATTTATGTGTTTTTAAGTCCTTTAATACACCTTATTTGTAGCAGTTTAGCATTGTATCACACTGAAATGCTAAATTGCTTTACCCTAGAACAGGCTTTTACACATCATCCTTAAGGCTATATTTTGGTTTACAGCTAAAAGGTGTGTAATTATCTAGCGTATTTTTTTTGTTTGCTCACCTGACGCTTCGCTATTTGAAGCCGGTACTGGGCTTTTTTTACGAATAACCTTTATTTTCGGCTCAGCAATAATTTGATTGTTATTATTGCTTTCTTGTAATTCATCTAACTGTGCTTGGCGATATTTTTCACGTAGTACTTCAAATTCTGTTCGTCTTAACTGGTTATCGCGAATAGCGTTAGCTTGCATACTACTAGGGTAGGTTTGTAATAAGGTTGTCGCAATTTTTTCTGCTTCTTCAATTTTACCCATTCGTTGTTTAACCAAATAGCCAAGCAACAAAGCGCGAGAAGAAACTTGCGCGGTATCGTCATAACGTTTTATTAAGTTACTGGCTTTGTACAAGTCACTTTTTGCATAATACAGAGCTGCTAAACTTATTAATGTAGATGCGCGTTGTGAACTATGGTTTAGTGCCTGCTGAAAATAGCTTTCGGCGTTGGTGAAATCGTTAAACTCAATGGCACATAGAGCCAAATTTTCATAGCTTTGCGCTACACGAATATAACTGGGTATTTCAATCGCTTTTAAAAACTGATCGGTGGCGCGGTCATATTCATTAATACTGCACAAAAACGTGCCGTAGTTGTTTAAGGTGTTAGGATCATTTGGCTTAATGGCCAACGCTTTTTGATAGGCTTTGTCGGCTAATCCGTTCTCGCCAACTTGTTGGTAATAGTATGCTAAAGAGTAGTGTACTTCGGGTAAGTTTGGGGCGTACTCGCTGGCACGTTCTAAGTTATATTTCGCTTGAGAGTTATTGCCTGTATTTAAATACTGTAATGCCAATGCTATGCGCGTGCGAGCTGCACCATCGTTATTAATTTTATTCTCGAGGACCGGTTTATCGCTGCCGTTGTAACTATTCTCGGTAACACAACCGCTTAAAAACAGTGTTGATAGTGCTAACGTAAGTAAAGATCGCATTACTTTGTCTCTTTATTTATATCCATAACCTCTATCTTACCTCAAAGCCTTTGTGTTGCATCATTTATTTAAAAATAAACGATATATCACAAAGGCTCTTGATTACTCAAAAAATTAGGCTTGATGAATATTTACTGCAATTGCATTGTCATCACGCATTTTCTTTTTCGCCATACGCTTCGTACGGTCTACAACATCGCCAGCTAACTGGCCGCAGGCAGCGTCAATGTCATCTCCTCGGGTACGACGAACAATACAGGTAATACCCGCAGCTTGTAATACTTTAGAGAAACGATCAATTCGACTGTTGCTTGAACGAGTATATTCATTACCTGGGAATGGGTTAAATGGAATAAGGTTTACCTTCGATGGTGTTCCTTTTAACGTTTTAACCAGTTCATGAGCCTG
This sequence comes from Pseudoalteromonas sp. meg-B1, assembly GCF_003173795.1. Lineage (GTDB taxonomy): Bacteria > Pseudomonadota > Gammaproteobacteria > Enterobacterales > Alteromonadaceae > Pseudoalteromonas > Pseudoalteromonas undina. Next base: position 430,157 of record NZ_QGQU01000002.1, read on the forward strand.
ATCGGTACTATCGTTCACGCCGTTAAGCATTACATACTCAATAGTTACATCTTTGTTGGCTTTTGAACCGTCAATGTAACGACGACACGCAGCTAAAAACTCTTCAATTGGGTATTTTTTATTGATCGGTACTAAAATATCACGCAGAGCGTTATCTGGCGCATGCAGTGAAATTGCCAGTGCTACGTCTATTTTTTCTTTCAATAAATCAAGAGCAGGTACCACACCTGAGGTGCTTAATGTAACGCGGCGTTTAGATAAACCAAAGCCCCAGTCGTCCATCATTAATTCCATCGCCGGTACCACGTTTTTAACGTTAAGTAACGGCTCGCCCATACCCATCATCACTACGTTAGTGACAGGACGTTTTTCGCTGTTGCCATCAAGGCCAATATCTTTGGCTACTCGCCATACTTGGCCGATAATTTCAGACACTTTTAAGTTACGGTTAAAGCCTTGTTGAGCCGTTGAGCAAAAAGTACATTCTAGTGCACAGCCCACTTGAGAAGATACACACAAGGTGGCGCGATCTTTTTCTGGGATCCAAACTGCTTCAACTTCTTGACCGCCTTCTAACACGAGTGCGTATTTGATGGTACCGTCGCTGGCTTGTTGGCGAACTGATATTTCTGGTGCAACAATTTCGCATTCATTTTTAAGCTTTTCTTTTAGCTTTTTGTTTACGTTACTCATTTCGTCGAAATTATCTACGCCAAAATGATAAATCCATTTCATCACCTGATCGCCACGGAATGGCTTTTCACCGAATGATACAAATAGCTCTCGCATTGCATCTCGGTTTAAATCTAATAAGTTAATCTTTTTTTGCTCGGTCATGTAACAACCTCAATCGGTGGCGGTGATGGTAAAAATTTACAAGGACGAATTGTACACAATTCATCCACTATAATCATTAAGTAAAACATCATAAATAAACGGCTAATACTTTACTTAATGACTAAAAAAGGGCTCGAAAGCCCTTTTCATACTTTGCATCACAGGGTTAGCTGTGAACTCGAATTAACGAGTACGTGGGCAAAGTTCTTCGTCAGCGAAGAAGTACGCGATTTCGCGAGCAGCAGATTCAACAGCGTCAGAACCGTGAACCGCATTTTCGTCGATGCTATCAGCGTAGTCTGCACGTAAAGTGCCAGCTAGTGCTTCAGCAGGGTTAGTAGCACCCATGATTTCACGGTTTTTAAGAACAGCGTTTTCGCCTTCAAGAACGGTAACCATTACTGGGCCAGAAGTCATGAAAGATACTAAAGCGCCAAAGAAAGGACGTTCGCTGTGTTCAGCGTAGAAACCTTCAGCTTTCTCTTGTGAAAGGTGAACCATTTTAGCTGCAACGATTTTAAGACCCGCAGTTTCGAAACGGTTGTAGATTGCGCCGATGTGGTTTTTAGCAACTGCATCAGGTTTTACGATTGAAAAAGTACGCTCTAAAGCCATCTTTGTGCTCCAATAATTTAAATAAAAGGTTGAATATTAACGGGCGCGAATTATACGCGTTTTAGTCGAAAAAACCTAATTTATTCTACGTTGACGAATATTTTAATTTAACAACCTATACTTACTGAACTAAAAAAGTGGCTATAACGTTAATATGAGTTTATAAATTAGTGCCACATCTGATTTGTATTTTTTTAGTCATAGCGATTTTCAATGCGTCTATCGACTCCAAATGCATGAAGAATACATGCAAACTTTAAGGTAAAAATATGTTTTTTAACCAACCTTTAAAAACTCAAATTGCTGATTTACAAAGTAAGCTTTCAGTGAGGGAGCAGGTTAAGCAAAGTTTAGACAGTGAAATGCTGGTATTAGAGCTTGATAAACAAGGCGCTATTTTAAGACAAAATAAAAACTTTGAGCGAGAGTTTAACTACTCAAATAATAAAATAATTAATAAAAACATTTTAGATTTCATCTCAGAAAATGCGAGAAATAACGCTGATTTTCATGCCTTTAAAAAAGCGTTAAGTAAAGCCGAACATTTTGCTGGCGCTATTCAAGTATCTCACGAAAACGGACAACGAGATTGGTTACGCTGTATTTTACACCCGATAAAAAATGAGCAAGGTCAGCTTGAGTATTTAACCCTGCATTGCACTGTGCTTACACAAATAATTGAAAGCTCGAGAGAAAACGAAGATTTAATCAAAGCATTGCATCGTTCAACAGCGGTTATTGAGTTCGATACTCAGGGTATGGTTCTGCGTGTTAATGACAACTTCTTAAAAAGTATGAGTTATTCAAGACAAGATGTGGTGGGCAAACATCATGGTATGTTCTGCGATGAGCAAGAAGCGAGTAGTAAAGAGTATCAAGTCTTCTGGCAACGTTTGCGCAATGGCGAGTTTATTGCGAGCAGATTTAAACGTATTGATAAGCACGGTCATGAGGTGTGGTTAGAAGCATCATATAATCCGATTTTTAATGAAGCCAATGAGCTCTACAAAGTAGTAAAATTTGCTACGGTGATCACTGATCAAGTAGAAAGAGAACTGGCCACAGAGCAAGCGGCAAATATTGCGCATGGCACTTCTATCGAAACTGACAATAACGCGGATAAAGGCGCAGAGGTGGTACAAAAAACTGTACAGGTTATGAACGAATTGTCGGTACAAATGGAGCAAGCTGCTCAAGAAATTTCAGCATTAGATAAACAATCGCAACTTATTGCGAGCATAGTGCAGAGTATTAGCAGCATTGCTGATCAAACTAATTTATTGGCGCTTAATGCGGCTATTGAGGCCGCGCGTGCTGGCGAGCAAGGCCGTGGGTTTGCGGTGGTGGCTGATGAAGTGCGTTTACTTGCCTCAAGAACCAGTAAAGCTACCGAAGAAATAGTGGATGTTGTACAGCAAAACCAAAATTTAACTCAATCAACCGTTGCTGTAATTGAGCAAGGTAAAAATAAAGCGCAACAAGGCTTAGACCTTTCCAAAGAATCTGGTGATGTAATGAGTGATATTAAAAAAGGCGCGCAACAAGTTGTTGATGCCGTTAGTCAATTCTCGAACCAATTAAGCAGTAAAAAATAACTTAAATCTGCTGCTCTTCATTTATTATCGTAGAAGAGAAATTTTGATGATCTTGATCAAGGTTTCTCTTTTGCCCCCTCATTATACTTGCGCGGTTTATTTTCCTTAATACCAATTCGCTTAATTAAGTGGTCTATTTTGAGGCTGGAAAAACGTGTTGATAGCTAGGCAAAAAAATTGCTATTTAGTTGTTCTCGGCAATTGCTCCTGCATTGCTCTACCTTCTGCATCCATGCAGTCGTAAATGAGATTTTTTTAACGCAGGTAGCGACACGTTTAGCCCCGTAAAATGATTAAGTATTATTGCGGGTTGGTATAATTATTCATGCAACCGACTTGAACTCGGTTCGATGTATGGAGCGCACATGTCAGCAGTTACTTCTTCAACCCCGTTTATTCCTGAACTACTTTGCCCAGCAGGTAGCTTAAAAAACATGCGTTATGCCTTTGCCTATGGGGCAGACGCTGTTTATGCAGGCCAACCTCGTTACAGTTTAAGGGTTCGCAACAACGAATTTGATTTAGATACATTACAACTAGGTATTAACGAAGCACATGCGCTAAATAAAAAGTTTTATGTAGTGTCTAATATTGCCCCACACAATGCGAAAGTAAAGTCGTATTTACGTGATATAGAGCCAGTAATTGCTATGAAGCCGGATGCATTGATCATGTCCGATCCGGGTTTAATAATGCTAGTACGTGAAAAATGGCCTGATATGCCAATTCATTTGTCGGTTCAAGCCAATGCAGTTAATTTTGCAAGCGTAAAATTTTGGGCTAAGCAGGGGATTGAACGGGTAATTTTATCTCGTGAGTTATCGCTTGAAGAAATAAGTGAAATTCGCTCTTTATGCCCAGAAACAGAACTAGAAGTATTTGTCCATGGTGCTCTGTGTATGGCCTATTCAGGGCGCTGTTTACTCTCAGGCTATATTAATAAGCGCGATCCTAACCAAGGCACGTGCACTAATGCGTGTCGTTGGAAATACGATGTTAAACCTGGCACTGAGAACGAAACCGGTGAAATGGTACATAAAATCGATCCTAAAACGGTTATACCTACGTTAGGTGAAGGCGCGCCAAGTAACGATGTATTTATGCTTGAAGAGCAAGGCCGCCCAGGTGAATACATGCCCGCATTTGAAGACGAGCATGGTACTTATATCATGAACTCAAAAGACTTACGCGCCGTGCAATACGTAGAGCAGCTAACAAAAATGGGGGTGCATAGCTTAAAAATAGAAGGGCGTACTAAGTCATTTTATTATGTTGCGCGTACCGCTCAGGTGTATCGTAAAGCGATTGACGACGCCGTTGCAGGTAGACCATTCGATGCTGATTTATTCAAAACTCTTGAGAACCTAGCGCACCGTGGTTACACCGAAGGATTTTTAAAGCGCCACGCCCACCAAGATTATCAGAATTACGAATACGGCCATTCAGTTTCTACCAAGCAGCAATTTGTAGGTGAAGTACTTGGTCGTAATGTTAATGGTTTAGTTGAAATAGATGTAAAAAATAAATTTTGTGTTGGTCATTCATTAGAGCTAATGACGCCAAAAGGCAATATTAGCTTTACCCTTGAGAGTATGGAAAACAAAAAAGGCGAAAGTATTACTGATGCTAAAGGCTCTGGCCATATCGTAAAAATTCCAATGCCTGACACTATCGATTTAGAGCACGCCATACTGATGCGCAACTTGGATGAAAACCAAGATACCCGCAACCCTTTCAAACAAGCTGTTTCATAATAGAGAGTTTAATCATGGCTTTACTCATAAACAGCAAATGCATTAACTGTGACATGTGCGACCCAGAGTGCCCAAATGAAGCAATTTATATGGGCGCTAAAATTTACCAAATAGACCCTGAAAAATGCACAGAATGTGTGGGTCATTACGACAAGCCTACGTGCGTGAGCGTATGCCCGATAGATTGCATAAAGCCCGATCCTAATCATCGAGAAAGTGTGGACGAACTGGCTGAAAAGTATGTGAGGTTGGTAGGTTAGTTGCTCAATAAGTAGATTAACGATCTGTTTTTATTAGAAAGCTAAGTGCATTGTAACTAATTAGTTGCTGTGATTGTTGTTATAGTTCTCAATATCTCAACAATTAAAGAAGGCTTTGTAGTGCACTTGAGCGAAACTAAAAGTATAAAGAGTTTCTTTGGTACCCGTGTTTATTTAAGTTAATGGCCGTAGCTTAAAATAATTTAATAGCAAAAAAAGTGAAGCCTCAAATATACAGTGTCATAAAGTATTATAGGTTTATTGAAAATAAGAGATGGCTTTATGAATACATTATACATTACAGGTGCAGGAGTAAGTGCTGCTAGTGGTATTCCTACTTTTCGTGGTGAGGATGGTTTTTGGACTATTGGTAGTAAAAACCATACGCCGATGGAAATGGCCACTCGTGCAATGTATGAAAATAATCCAAGTGAGTTTTTAGCTTGGTATTATCATCGCTTTGCAACTTACCGTAATCATGGCCCTAATGAAGTGCATCATTGGCTTAGTGATAAAAACTTAATTACCCAAAATATTGATGGGCTAGATGGTAAGGCGGGTAATAAAGATTACATTGCGATTCATGGTCGGCTTGATCAAATGACGCTGTTTCATCATCAGGGCGATGATGTCACACCACAAGCGACGTTATGGAGTAATGTTGATGAGAGCAACTTACATCGCTCTCTACTTGAGTTATTCAATATTGAAAACCATCAGCCAAAGCTTAATCATTCTTTAAAGCCCTTTGTATTGTTATTTGATGAATATTACACTGAGCTTTATCGTATTAGTGAAGCACAATCGCGGATGCTTACGGCTGATAAAATGGTATTTATGGGGACCTCTTTTAGTGTAAACATTACCCAAATGGCACTAGAGATTGCACGTAATTATGCTATTCCAATTGAAATTGTTGACCCTGAACCTACTCATGTACTGCACTCAAATGTAAGTTATAAAAAAATGACTGCATTGGAGTACATACAGCAACAAGGTTAACTAGGTAACTAGGTTATATATTGCTGCTGGTATACATAATTTATTATGCGTTATTAATAATCAGTACAGCTTACATTATGTTATTGTTGGCATTTAATTCACGCTGGTACTCGTTATTTTAGGTACTTAAATACATTATAAGAAGTCGGTAGCAATGTTAAGTATTTCTCTAGGGCCTTTGGTTATTTCTATTTCACAGTTAATTATTTTTTTAGGGTTAGGCATTTTCTGGGGGCTTACCTATTTATTGACGCGTCAACACCCATTACAAAAAGCGATTTTAGACACAGTCTTTAAAGCGATTGTTGTGGGCTTTCTAGTCTCGCGTTTAGCGTTTGTGTTTACCATGTGGGATGCCTATCAAGGTAACTGGTGGCAGCTTTTTAATATTAGCGACGGTGGCTTTATTGGTTATTATGGCTGGCTCAGCGGTATAGTTGTTTTAGCGTTTTATGCGCGTGGTAAAAAAGCGGTAATGAAAAACTACGCTATTGCTGGGTTTGTAGGTTTTTGTTCAATGATTATTCCTAACTTTGCGCTGTCTATTTATCAAACGGGTGTGCAGTTACCACAGTCTGTTGTGCATAACATTCAAGGCCAGCAAGTTAACTTACAAAGCTTTAAAGGTAAGCCGGTGGTGATTAACTTTTGGGCGTCGTGGTGTCCGCCGTGTCGAAAAGAAATGCCGGTACTGCAAGCGGCTCAAAAAAATAATCCAAACATTACAGTGGCGTTTGTCAATCAAGGCGAAGACTTACACACGGTAAAAGCGTTCCTTAATGATCAGCAACTCGACCTAAACCATGTGTTTTTTGACCAAAGCAGTAATGTGAGTCGCGAATCAGGTGCAGCGGGCTTACCAACCACTTTGTTTTATAATAGCCAAGGTGAGTTAGTCACCAGTCATATGGGAGAGCTTTCTCATGCCAGCTTAGGTTATTATATTCAGGCTATTAGTGATAAAAAATAACAGTGCCTGTTGTTTGATCTAGTTACTCCTTCCTAAGCAGCTAAATAGTTATTTTGCTGCTTAACTTCTTGTTTATATTTGAATTGACTATTTATTGACAAGACATTCAGTTACTCATCAGTTTGCATTAACAAGCTATTAAGCTTGGTTATGTAAAATACAGCTACTTTTTTCGTACCATCTTTAGCTAGTACGATCATCTTTAAGTATTAACTGTATTTTAAATGGAACTGTTAAAACTATGACCGCTCATCGGAAAACCAACGCTTCACATCACTCACTCCCACTTTTTATTAAATCAACGCTGTGCATCTCTATTTTATCTGTGATTAATCATGCATATGCTGATGAAGCAGCAGATAAAGCATTAAAAAGCAAAGATATGGAAGTAATTGAGGTACGCGGTATCCGTTCCAGTATGGCGGCTAATTTAGATATAAAGCGTTTGTCTAGCTCTGTGGTTGATGCAATTACAGCGGAAGATATTGGTAAGTTCCCTGATAAAAATGTCGCAGACTCATTACAACGCGTACCAGGGGTAGTGATTGACCGTGACGGAGGCGAGGGCTCATCGGTTAGTATTAGGGGGTTATCATCTGAACTCACCTTTTCTCAGCTAAATGGAAATTTTATTGCGTCATCACCAGGCGAGCCATCTCGTTCGTTTGATTATGCATTACTCCCCTCAGCCATGATTGAAAGCGTGGAAGTGTATAAATCACCAGAGGCACGTTTAGATGAAGGTGGTGTGGGCGGCACGGTATTAATGCATAGTCGTAAACCGCTAAGTATGGATGCAAACTCAGGGGTGATTAATATTGAAAGCACTTATGCCGATGTGACTGAAGAATCTGAACCGCAAGTAACCGCACTTTATTCTTGGAAGAACGATGCTGATACTTTTGGTGTATTGTTTGGTTATACCTCACAAACACGCACTAACCGAACTCTTTCGGGTGGCACTGATGCAAATGTGTGGCGCTTTATTGGTGAAAACCCGGCAGATGTCAATGGCGCACCGATTGAAAACAATAATCAGTGGGGCTCAGTAAGCGATTCTCAGGGCAATAATTATGACAATGTCTGGTTTCCTCAAGTGGTTCGAGGCTCAATTGTAAACGAATTACGTGAGCGAGAAGGGATACAATTTAGCACGCAGTGGCGCCCAACTAGCCGAGTAGAAATTGGTTTTAACTATTTTGGATTTTCACTTGATAAAAATAGAACTGAGTCGGTGATTGATATACCTGAGTGGTCTTTAAATCCTGACTTTTTAACCGATGTAAGTTTGGATGAGTCGGGCACGATAGTTAATGGAATGCAATTTGATGCAGCTGCAAGTGGCATAGAAAATGATATGCAATTGCCGTGGATGCGAGGCAGCTATGTGCGTGAAGAGTCAACCTCTGACACTTTTGATCTCAACTTAACCTACGAAGGTGATTACTTCAAAGCCCGTTTTGTGGCGGGTAATACACGTTCTGAAGGTGGCCCGAAAGAGAGTTGGGAAGCAGCCTATAAAAGTTCTAACGCGGGTGAAAATGAAAACCACATAGAAAATGCCGCGCAAACAGCGGGTTGGAAAATTAATGAGAACGATATTAGTTTAAATATAGATCCAAATACGTTAGCTAACTTACTCAATGGTGTGGGTGGTGGGCGCGATCCGGGTTCGTCAAATTCAAGTTTTGTGCGTAGTGAACTTGAAGAAGATTACTACCAAGCTGATTTTGATATTTATACCGATTGGGGCATTTTAAGAACAATTAAAACTGGGGTTAAGTATCGAGAAGCTACGCTTCACCGCGAAACCGGTAATACCTTCTTTTTGGATCCTAATTTTGATATTGCCGCAGCAGAAGCCAGTAAGGGTGGGATCACGCGCTTTGATAGTTACCAGTGGAATAACGGTATGCCACTAGCACAAGATGTGTTTATCAACGAAGGTAATATTGCGGGTGGTTTTAATATAAACCAAATGCCCGGCATTGATTGGGATAAATACCGCGATATTGTGACCAGTCATTATGTTCCGTATACGCGTAAAGAAGATAATTTCATTTATGATATTGAAGAGCAAATAGCGGCATTTTATTTACAAGGTGATTTTGAATTTGATAGCGTGCGCGGTAATTTAGGGGTACGTGTTGTACGCACGAAAACCATGACATCATCAACCGATCTATACACATATTTGCTGGATCATACTGACGATGAAAGCGGGGAGGCGGTAACCGGAGACGATAGATTTGTTGAAGATTATCAACTCATTACTCAAGAGAATACCGATACCCAAATTTTACCTAGCTTTAATATTGCATGGGATGCCAGCGAAGATATTGTTGTGCGCGGCGCTATTGCAAAAGTAATGTCTCGCCCTGATTATGCCGATTTAGGTGCGCAACAACGCATTACGTTTGTTTCAGATGAGTGGGCCGACGACAGAGCTGAATTTAATGAAATTCCGGGTTTTAGTGGCAGTGGCGGTAATAAAAACTTAAAACCGTTTGAGTCGGTGCAAGCGGATTTATCTATTGAATATTATTACAGCGAAGGCTCTGCCGTTGGTTTAGCACTATTTCATAAAACTGTTGATAACTTTGTTGTTCCCTTAGTTATTGACGTACAACAAGATTTTGCAGGTAAAGAGGGCATAGTTGAGGCAGGAAATATTACTGTGTCGCCATATAGCACTGTAGGCAATGGCACTGATGCTGTATCTAAAGGGGCTGAAGTATTTATACAGCATGCCTTTGATAGTGGTTTTGGTTTTTATGCAAACTACACTTATAACAAAACCAATAAGGCCGATGTAGAAGTAGATGGTAAAGAGTTTGGTAAATCGCCTTTAATTGGCAGTGCTAAGTACCAATACAATACCTCGATATATTATGAGGGAGATGCTTTTAATATTCGTGCTTCTTACAACAAGCGGGGTGAAACCGTGTTGGGTTTAAATAGTGGTTTAAACGTGTATCAAGACCCATACGAGCAAGTTGATGTAAATGCATCAATTACTTTATTAGAAGACTTGAGCCTAACAGCCGCTGTGATAAATTTAACTAAATCTGAGTCAGTAACCCGATTGGGTAACGATACAGAGTCTCGGTTATTAAACTCAAGCTATTCGGGTAGACGATATTATGCGGGCATAAACTATCGTTTTTAAGCTGAGTTTGTTGAGTTTAGGTAAACAAGCTGTTTTGTTGCTGTTTTAGCTTTTTCTTGTAGGTTATTACTTTATAATGAGCATTATAAAAATTATTTAATTAATATTAACAGGATTGAAATGAGTGATTTAACGGCAATAGCCAACTTATCTATTTTATTAGTTGAGCCTTCTGAAGTGCAACAAAAGCTAATAAAAAAATCACTGGCTCAGTGTGGTGTTACACAAATTGAAACGGCCAGCACTCAAGAAAATGCGCTGGCCGCTTTATCAAAGTATCACCCTGACTTAGTGATCAGCAGTATGTATTTTAGCGACGGTACTGCAGACTCTTTATTACAGGCAATACGCAGTAACAGTAATACTGAGCAGCAGGCGTTTATGCTGGTGTCGAGCGAACGTAATAAGCGCCATTTAGAGCAACTTAGGCAATCGGGCGTATTAGCTATTTTACCTAAACCGTTTAATGCCGACGAGATCACCCGTGCGCTTAAAGCGACTCTGGATATTATTAGCGAGCAAGAAGTGGAGCTAGAGCACTTTGATGTCACTTTACTTCGTGTGTTGGTGGTTGATGACAGTCGCTTTGCACGAAAACATATAATACGAGTGCTAGCGGGAATGGGTATTCCTGAACCTGTAGAGGCTGAAGACGGTAAACAAGCGATTGAAATGCTTAATAATCAATCATTCGATTTAATTGTTACAGATTACAATATGCCAGAAATGGATGGTAAAGAGTTAACTGAAACCGTTAGAAAATCGAATACGTACTCACATATTCCAGTTCTGATGGTCAGCTCAGAGGCCAACGATACTCATTTAGCTAATATTGCTCAAGCCGGGGTGGATGCCATTTGTGACAAACCATTTGAACCTGCAACGGTGCGCGATTTGCTTTTTAAAATCATGAGCTAACTCGCAGCTGTAAAAGCACTTTTTAACTAAAGTGCTTTTAAGTCGCTTTGCAGTAATGTAATGAAAAATTAAGTAACTTGGCACCAGATAAGGGCTTACTTAAATAAAACCCCTGAGCAATATCGCAGTTTAGCTCGTTGAGTAAATCTAGCTGCTCTTTGGTTTCTACTCCCTCTGCAACTACTTTTATTTCTAGGCTGTGTGACATAGCTATGGCCGCTTTTACTAAATTACAGTCGGCCTTGTTATCTGTTATCCCTGCAATAAAGCTACGGTCAATTTTTAGCACATCAAAAGGGTATTCTCGTAAGTAACTTAATGATGAATAGCCTGTGCCAAAGTCGTCCATTGACAGTTTTATGCCCAGCTCATCAATTTGCACTAAGGCATCATGAATTGAGGCTTGGCTATTCATTAGTACCCCTTCGGTAATTTCCAGCTCTAAGCATTCATTATTAATGCTATTTTTATGTAGAGTATGTTTAATTATATTAACCAGTTCCGGATCTCTGAATTGGCGCGGCGATAAATTAATCGCCATGGTATAGTTTTGCTGGTTAATTGATTGCCATTCATTCAAAAAGCGTAAGGCTTGTTGAAGAACAAATAAACCAATAGGCGCAATCAAGCCTGTTTGCTCTGCAATGGGAATAAATTCATCAGGGGTGATTTCCCCTAACACTATATTATGCCAACGTAGCAAGGCTTCAGCGCCAATGATGGTGTTTGTTTTTACATCTATTTGCGGTTGATAATAAAGCTCAAATTCGTTTCGCTCCAGGGCTCCATGCATTTGCTCTTCTATTTCAAAACGCCGGCGCATAGCAACGTTCATTTGCGGGGTAAAAAAAGAGGAGGTATTGCGCCCCATCGCTTTTGCTTGGTACATAGCGGTGTCGGCATTACGTAACAACACCGAGGCACACGTACCGTCTTTGGGAGAAATCGCAATACCAATACTTAATGTCAGTATTAAGTCTCTGCCTTCGAGCTTGAAGGGTTTTCTAAATGCTTGAAGTAATCGCTCAGCAATTGCTAAAGCATCATTTTCATCGTTTAAACTGGATATTAAAACAATAAATTCATCCCCCCCTAATCGACCGACAGTGTCATTTTGCTTTAGTGTTTGCTGTAATCTAGCGGCTGCTGCAATTAACAGTTTATCGCCTACTTCATGCCCTAATGAATCATTCACTTTTTTAAAGTCATCAAGGTCTAAAAAAAACACTGCGGCTTTTTCATGACTCTTTTGTACTTCCATTAATATTTGTGACAAGCGATCTAAAGACAAAAAGCGGTTAGGCAAATCGGTTAAGCTATCAAAGAGAGCCTGATGACGGATCAATTCTGCTGAGCGGTGTGGTTCGCTAATATCACGGATAATCACCATGATTTGGTTTTTTTTGGGCAGTAAGCGCAATCTCGCCTCATAATAAATTACGCCTTCAGGCATGCTCAATTCATATTCAAAACTGACCATACTATTTTGAGCTATTGTTTTTTCTATATGAATTTGAAATTTTTCCGCTACTTTTTCAGGCAGTACATCAATCATTTTTTTACCAATAAACTGCTCAGGTGAAATATACAGGTCCTTACTATTATTAACATGGTAATCAGCAATGATGCCATTTTGCTCTAGTACAAAAAATAAGTCGGGAATGGCTTCAAAGATAGTTTTCAACATACTGGCATTAAATGTGGCTTCTGCTTGTGCCTTGTGAACCTCAGAAAGGTCAATATCAATACAGTACATTTGTTTGGTATTGTATTGATTAGTAAACATAACATGGCTTGAAAATACAGCCACATCATTACCCTCTTTATGTTTGAGGATAAGCTCTGAGGCGGGAATTTCAATATCATGCTTAATCCAATTACTATGGGCTTCAATTACGGGCTCTCGCATTGGTGTGGGTATTATTAAATCTTCGAGTTTTTTGCCAATGGCTTCCTGTTGCGAATACCCATAAAGCAATTCACTGCCTTTATTCCAATAAATTACACGCCGTTGCTCATCATAACCTTGCACCGATATAGAATCGACTGCATCAAATAGTTGATGCAACGGATCATTAGTAACATATTGATGGGCTGGCATATTATGGGCTTTATGGGGATCCATTAAATGGGTTCCAGTTATTGAATTACTTTATTTATATATTAGACATAAAGTTGAGATTTAGCATGGTAAGGGAGGTTTGAATGTGTGACTTTTCATTGATTTAGTCGAAAGTAATTTTAACAAAGCACAATTAAGTACTTTTAAAGCAAAGGCCAATAAAGATTGGCCTTTGGATTATCTTGTTAGTTGGTGGGCATTAAATAGATTTCGCGTACGCTATTACGCTGGTTGGCCTCAATAGCAAATAATACCGCATCGGCCACATCTTGTGGGTCGAGCTTATCGGGTTTTGCTTCATCAAAAAAAGGCGTATTTACCATACCTGGCGCAATAGTGGTACAGCGACCATGCCAGGGTTTCATTTCCTCTGCTAAATTTTGACCAAAGCCATGTGCAAACCATTTAGTAGCACCATATATAGAGCCGTCAATGGGTCTTCTTCCTGCTGCAGAGCTGGTTAAAATAAAATGCCCTTGGTTTTCACGTAAATGAGGCAAGGTGAGTTTTGCGGTCCACAACAACGCTTTAATGTTAAGATCAACCATGGCTGACCACTCTTGGGGATCGCCATTCTCTGTGCCTGGTGATGACACACCCATGCCCGCGTTAGCGAATGCTGCGTCTAATCGCCCAAACTTTTCAATGCCCTTACTTACTACACTCTCAAGCTCGCTAAACTGAGTGGCATCGGCTGAAACGCTAAATGCACTTTCATGGCCTAACTCATCAACTAGTTTATTGAGTTTATCTTCACTGCGCGCAGTTAATATTACTTTGTGACCATTATTAACTAATGTTTTAGCGGTCGCCTCGCCAATACCACTAGAGGCACCGGTAATTAAAATTACTTTATGTGTCATAGTTCCTCCAAAACAAAAAGCCCGCAGGTGCGGGCTAGAATTTATAAAGTTGATGCTTACTGAGCAATATCAAATGTCACTTCGGTATCTTCACCGGCTACAACCGCCACCGGCTTAACTTGATATAGGGTAAACGCTTCATCTTGTAGTTCGGCATCATCAATATGCGCGTTACAGGTATAACCTAGCTGATAATCGCCAGGCGTAATAAATGCTAGTTCAAATTCATATTGGCTAGTTCCATTGTTAAGTACCACATTTGCAGTAGCCAATGGTGCGTCTACAGGGGTTTCACCCTCAGTGACTTCGTAATTATCAAGTGGTTGCTCTACATCACTGTTATACAAGTAAACAGCATGGCCGAATGAACCATCTTCAGCGGCAACCTCAATGTTATCGGTTTCACAATTTGCATAAAGTGATTCGCTTACTGTACCTTCAATATCTTGTGACTCAGCAAGGTTTTCAAGACGAACTCCACGTGGTTTTAATACTATTTCGTTACCGCTTTGTGGCGCAACTAACGATTTTTTAAGATCAAATTCAAGTACAAAAGTGTTGTCCGTTTGATTCAGAGTAAAACCATCAAGTTGAATCTCACCGATTCCGTCATTGCCTTTTCGTTTTACGATTAACGGTGCAATGCTGTCATCTTCATAAACAACATGCGAAGTTTCGGTTAGGTTGTTTATATCACCATTAATTACATCAGCACGTATCCACGCGTATTCACCTGCAGGTACGTCTTCGCCCTCTAGTAAGGAAAAAATATCATCGCCAGTGTAATCCAATAAGTTAACCATTTCAGCTTTGGTTAAATCGCTGGCTTCACGGGTTTCGAAGCTAAAATCTTCGCCACCTTGTGAACGAAGGGTGATAGAGTCAAAAACTACATTAACCGCTTTTAAGCCTGTTACTGGCGCATCTGAAACTCCTAAACTGAACGTTGATTTTTGCGGATCGGTAGGAGTAATAGGGGAGTCATCATTTGATGAACCACAACCCGTTAATGCTAATAAGACGGCGCTACTAAGTAATGTTGATTTTAAGTTCATGTTAGGTTTCCAAATACTTTAAAGTATCACTCAGTATAGATACAAAAACTTAACCTAAATTGAATTAAAATTATTAATTACAGGAAGAAGATTTAAATACTGTGTATCTTCCCCCTATAAAAAAAAAGCTTAGGCTTCTAATTGGAAGGGATAAACTGATCCCAAGCTCAGTAATTGTGTTAACTCATCAAGGGCTTGGTAGCTTTCGGTAAGTAAAGCAGGGTCTGCAAAGTCGTTGGCACCAAGCTTATCGCGGTAATGGCGCGTAGCCCAATCACATAATTGAGTATACTTTTGCTCATTTAAGATCACATCAGGATTTACCGCTGCTAATTCGTGGCTGTTTAATGCAACTCGTAATCGCAAACAAGCAGGCCCACCACCATTTTGCATACTTTGGCGCAAATCAAAAAACTGCACTTGATTTATGGGGTTATCGGCAACAATTAGCTCTTCAATATACGCTTTTACATCAGGGTTGCGCTGGCATTCTTGTGGGGCAACGAGCAGCATTGCATCGTCATTCATGCTAACCAGTTGGCTATTAAATAAATAGCTACTGACAGCATCTTGAATACTCACTTTGCTGGTTGGCACCTCAATAATATAAAGCTGTTTGTTACCTACATAGGCTTCGCGGATATCGTCTAATGCTTGCGTTTGGTTTAAAAACGCCTGTTGATGGCATAATAAAACATTGGCGTTACCCACTGCAATTACATCATTATGGAACACTCCTTGGTCAATCACATCAGGGTTTTGTTGTAATAGTATTTGGCTGGTATCTTTTATATTGTGCAATCGACAAATGGCTTCAGACGCTTCCAAAGTTTGCCTTGCAGGGAACTTAACGGGCTTAACAAGTTTACTGTTAAAGGCACTTGCACCAAATACAAATAACTCTAGCCCGGTTTCACCATGGCTGTCGCATAGGCGGGTATGGTTTGCTGCGCCTTCATCGCCAAAAAAACCTTGCTCAGGTAAGTGTGTATGATGTGCAAAGTATTGCTCGTTATTAAACATTGCTTTAAGCAAACGTGTCGTCGTATTTGGCTCTAAAGAGCGATGAAATTTATTATTCAGGTTAGCCGCAGTAAAGTGCACTTTGCCATCGTTAGTATCAGGGGAGGGAGATACTGTAGCAGCATTAGCTGTCCACATGGCAGAGGCTGAGTAACAGGCGCGCAATAAAATAGGATCAGCTTTAAAAGCTTTATTAATGACTTGCGCATCGTTGCCAGTAAATCCTAAACGGCGAAGTACATTTAAATCCGGGCGAGCATGAGGAGCAAACACCCCTTGGGTTAAGCCTTTATCATGCATGGCTTTCATTTTAGCCAGGCCCTGCAATACAGCTTCTTGCGGATTTGAAAAACTCGCCGCGTTATTTAACGAAGCAACATTACCATACGACAAACCTGCGTAGTTGTGAGTAGGGCCGACTA
This sequence comes from Pseudoalteromonas sp. meg-B1, assembly GCF_003173795.1. Lineage (GTDB taxonomy): Bacteria > Pseudomonadota > Gammaproteobacteria > Enterobacterales > Alteromonadaceae > Pseudoalteromonas > Pseudoalteromonas undina. The sequence goes on from NZ_QGQU01000002.1 coordinate 446,762, forward strand.
AGCCGTCAAAATTAACTTCTAAAGCATGCATACACGTTCCACTAACCAATTAAATAGTCTTTTACAATACAACGCTATGAGGTAGCTTGCAAAGTCTGTTCAAAAATAGTTTAACGCGAATAGATACGCTCTTTTTCACTGGTGGTATGCGTATTTGTTGGCTCATTTACTTGCCACACTGTGATATCTAAGCGCCATAAAAAATAAAGAGTGTTGTATAAATTAGACATAACTTTTCCTTGGTGTTGCTAACGTCATTAAGAGAGAAGGAAGAAGTATGCCAATTGTTAATTGAATATTTTATGAATAATAATCAATAAGTTAATTTTTTATAACTAAACTATAAAAAAGCGTAAGCACCACATTGGATAAATTTACGCTAGGTTTGCACTAACTTGGGACTGTCTTTAGCATCGACACTTTCATCTTCAGTCTGGGTGCTTAAGTCGCTAACGATTAAATCGAGTAACTGCATTAATTGCTGTGCTTGGTTAGTGTCGATACTGTCAAATTTACAGAAAATTGTTTTTGGAATATCAGCAGCTTTAAGTTTTAAAGATTGGCCGGTGTGAGTCAATTGCACCAAACGCTTACGCTTATCGTGTTCGTCCTTTATAACGTTAAGCAATGACTTGCTGGTCATCTTTTTTAATATTTGAGTAAGCGCGCCACCATCAATTGCGGTTTTATCTATTAACTCAGCGATGGTTACTTCATCTTGCTCCCAAAGCGCCATCATAACAACATACTGAGGATAGGTAAGGTTAAGCTCTGCTAGAGGCTCCCGATAGGCACGGGCTATGCTGTTAGACGCCATATATAAACGATGGCATAACTGATTTTTTAATTTTAACTGTTCAAACGACATCGTTTTATCCTCATTTCAATACAAAGCATTTTAGTTTGCATGCAAAGTATTTGCAATCAGAATTTAGTTGCTCTATTATTTTGTATACAAAGTAACTAGTGTGAAAATTTTAAACCTTAGGAGTTCACTATGAATGTATTACAAAATGTAGCTTATACAGCAAAAGCAACGGCAACAGGCGGACGTGAAGGGGTAGCTAAATCAGATGATGGTCGTTTAGATGTTAACTTATCAACGCCTAAAGGGTTAGGTGGTGATGATGGGCAAGGCACTAATCCAGAGCAATTATTTGCAGCAGGGTATGCAGCGTGTTTTATTGGCGCACTTAAATTTGTAGCCGGTAGCGAAAAAGTTGCATTACCAAGCGATACTTACATTAACTCTGAAGTGTCTATTGGTGCTATTGAAGGTGGTTTTGGTATTGCTGTAAAGCTTGCTGTATCACTAGGTGATATGGACAAAGCAGCGGCGCAAGAGCTAGTAAAAAAAGCACATCAAGTATGCCCATACTCAAACGCAACACGCGGTAATATTGAGGTAGAACTTTCAGTTATTTAATTTACCTCTTTATATTGTTTATAAAAACACGCCATGAGTGATCATCGCGTGTTTTTTATTCGCTACTATATCTATAAATGAATTGAAAATAGATAAATTCACTTACATTCGAAATTTCATATATTCACTATTCCATATGTTTGTTTTTTGTTTTATTGTATGTGCATAAACCAAACGAGGACGCTATGGAACAACTCAACCCACTACAGTTTTATAAATGCTTAGCTGACGATACGCGCTTAAAAGCCATGCTGCTAATTAGCCATGAGCAAGAATTATGTGTATGCGAGCTTGTGGCTGCCCTTGAGCTTAGCCAGCCTAAAGTATCTCGTCATTTAGCCCAGCTTAGGCAATGTGGCTTATTGAGCGATCGTAAGCAAAATCAATGGGTGTATTACAGTATTAATAAAGCCCTACCAGAGTGGGCTGAAAATGTACTAGCACAGACCCGTAGCGCTAATATTGAATTTTATAACGATGATTTAAATCGACTCAATGCAATGGGTAACCGCCCTGAGCGTGCAGCAAACTGCTGTTAATTAACTTTTAAAGGTATTTATTATGACAATTAAAGTAGGGATTAATGGTTTTGGCCGTATGGGGCGCTTAACATTGCGTGCTGCACTTGATTGGCCTGAAATTGAATTTATTAAAATTAATGATGTTGCTGGCGATGCTAAAACGCATGCACATTTACTCGAATTTGATTCAGTACATGGGCGTTTGGCACACAATGTAACAGCATCAGCGCACAGCTTTAGTGTAGGTAAACACACCATTGATGTAACTAATAATAAAAACATTGATGATACTGATTGGTCAGATTGCGATGTAGTCATTGAAGCCAGCGGTGTGATGAAAACCACCGAATTATTAAATCACTACCTAGCTCAAGGTGTAAAACGTGTGGTAGTGACTGCACCGGTGAAAGAAGACGGTATTTTAAATGTAGTGATGGGCGTAAATGATGATTTATATAATCCTGATGAGCATAAAATTGTTACAGCGGCATCATGTACAACAAACTGTTTAGCGCCAATTGTTAAAGTACTACAAGAAAAAGTGGGTATTAAACACGGCTCTATGACTACTATTCACGATATAACTAACACCCAAACTATTATTGATGCCCCACATAAAGACTTACGTCGAGCTCGCTCATGTGGTACCAGTTTAATTCCCACCACAACAGGCAGTGCTACGGCTATTACGCATATTTTCCCTGAGCTTAAAGGGAAACTTAATGGCCATGCTGTTCGTGTACCACTTACTAATGCATCAATTACCGACTGTGTATTTGAGCTTGAACACGGTGTTACGCAAGATGAAGTAAACGAGTGGTTTTATCAGGCTGCAGAGGGCACATTAAAAGGGATTTTAGGTTATGAAGAGAAGCCACTTGTGTCTATTGATTATAAAACCGATCCGCGTAGTTGTACTATTGACGCGCTTTCTACCATGGTGATTAATAATACCCAGCTTAAATTATATGCTTGGTACGATAATGAGTGGGGATATGCAAACCGTACCGCCGAACTTATGCTAAAAGTAGCAAAAAGTGATGTAGTTAATTAGCCCAAGGTATTAACCATGTTTGCTCAACTTAGTGATTTACCTCAAGCGATAAAACAATATTTAATTATTACCGGTAATTATTGGGCGTTTACTTTAACCGATGGGGCGCTGAGAATGCTGGTGGTGCTGTATTTCCATCAGCTAGGATATGATGCACTTGCCATCGCTATGCTGTTTTTGTTTTATGAAGTGTTTGGGGTGATCACTAACCTAGTGGGGGGGTGGCTTGGCGCGCATTTAGGCTTAAATAAAACCATGAATATTGGCTTAGGCATACAGCTTGTTGCCTTAGCTATGTTATGTGTACCTAGTGATTGGCTGGGCGTTTTTTACGTTATGGCTGCACAAGCGCTCAGTGGTATTGCCAAAGATTTGAATAAAATGAGTGCTAAAAGCGCAATTAAGTATTTAGTGCCTGATGACGAAACAGGGCAAAGTAAACTATATAAATGGATTGCGTTACTAACCGGTTCAAAGAATGCGCTCAAAGGCATAGGCTTTTTTTTAGGTGGGTTACTATTAACTTTAGTGGGTTTTAAAGGCGCATTATTTGTCCTGATTGCTTTATTAGGCGTTGCTTGGTTGGTTAGCCTTATTTACTTAAAAGGTGATATGGGTAAAGCCAAAAATAAGCCTAAATTTAAGGAGTTATTTTCAAAATCCAGAGCCATTAATTTACTCAGTGCTGCGCGATTATGTTTATTTGCTGCACGTGATGTATGGTTTGTAGTTGCGCTACCTGTTTATTTGGCCGCTCAGTTTAACTGGGATCATTGGTGGGTAAGTGGTTTTATGGCACTGTGGGTTATTGCCTATGGAGCTGTGCAGTCACAAGCCCCTAAAATAACTGGTAATTCGGCTAATAAAATCGATGTGCTTAATAAGGCATACTTCTGGGCCATTGCTTTAACGGGGGTGACTTTTATATTAGCAGTGCTCATGCAGTTTAATATTGCTATTCATATTAGTTTGCTCATCGGTTTGTTAGTTTTTGGTGCTGCTTTTGCGGTTAACTCCTCTTTGCATAGTTACCTTATAGTCAGCCTTGCTAAAAGCGATGCAGTATCATTAGATGTGGGTTTTTATTATATGGCTAATGCAACCGGTCGACTGGTTGGGACAGTATTCTCAGGATTAGTGTATAAACTATATGGATTACAAGCTTGCTTGTGGGTAAGTGTTAGCTTGCTTTTTGTTGTTGTGTTAGTGACTCTGCGACTAAATAAGCAAAGTTAAATGGTCGTTGGCTATGAGATTAAGTTATCCATATTATTTTAAAATAATTAATAATATGTTGTTTAATTTGGTCTAAACTAAAAATAAATAAGTAAAGCAAGGTAGTTATAAATGCGGGAAATAGCGTTAGCAAAAAAGTTATTATGGATAAGCGTCGGAAGTATACTTTTAACGGTAGTACTATTTTCAGGCATACTTTGGTCTAAACTCTCATCGAGTAATGCCAACACTTCTGCAGAAGCTGAGACTCTAATTGTTAATGAGGTGGATGGGCGATTAACAGCAAATGCAGCCGCCTATGGTGAAAAAATTGCCGCCTTTATTAATGAAGCTTACCGAATACCTTTTTCACTTGGTAGTATTTTAGAAGATGCCGATAAAGCCTCAATAAAGCGTGATTCAGTTGTTTCTTTAAATCGTTCAATATTAGAAAGTAATGATGTTATTTCCTCTATTTATTCACAGTTTGAAAAAAATGGTTTTGATGGTAAAGATAGTGAATTTACTCAAGGATACAATCACTCTGTTGCCGGTGCTGGAACATTAGAAATTTATTTTACCAAAAACAGCAATGGTTTGGTTGAGCAACAGGTTGTGGAAGACGCGGAAGAAAAATACGCGGATAAAATAAACGAATTTGGTTTACGTGAGGCAGAGTGGTACTTGTGTGCTAAAGACAAGCTAAAACCATGCATTATGGAACCCTACTTGTATGAGATTACACCGGGTTACTCAGAAATGATGACCTCACTTGTTGTCCCTGTTATTAAATCAGGCAAGTTTGTAGGCGTTACAGGGGCGGATATAACTTTACCTGTATTTCAAAAGCTAACAGAAGAGCTTTCAAAGGCGCTTTACGATGGTAAAGCAAAAGTAACGTTACTTAGTCATTTGGGTTTAATTGTTGGTACAAGTCATTACAAAGAAAAATTAGGCCGTCCACTAAAAGAAGCTGTTAGCGATAAAAGTTATGAGAGTTACAAAGCACTAAAAGGCACTAAAGGAATAAACAAACAGGGCGCTGAAATAATGGTGTCTTACCCGATTGAAATTAAGCTTGCTGATGTGAAATGGATGCTGCTAATTGAAGTACCCGCTGAACTTGCCTTTGAAGGACCTATTCAATTAACTGCTGGCATGTCTGAGGCTGCAAAAGAGCTGGGTGTGATTATTTTGATCACCGGGACTGTAATTGCGGTATTGGCATTTATAGTAATGAAGCTTGTAGTAGGCAGTGTTGTGGCTCCTCTTAAACAAATTCAGGAGCGGGTTGATAACTTAGCAAGCTCTGAAGGTGATTTAACACAAACTCTGCATGTTGATACTCACGCTGAGCTTATAGCTCTGGCTGGAGGATTTAATAAGTTTCTATCAAAACTTCGTGAATTGATCAGTGAGCTTAAAGCGGTCTCAGATCAAACCAAGCACCAAGGTGAAGTTACCTCAAATATTGCGGTAGAAACCAAGCATAATGTGCAAGCACAGTTTAAAGAAATTGAAAGTGTGGTTACTGCAATGAACGAAATGAGCGCGACAGCACTTGAAGTGGCAAAAGCTTCAGAGCAGTCGGCGCAACAAGCTGATGAAATTAACACCTTAGTGGTTAGTAGCGAATCGAGCTTATCATCGGCTATGTCGCAAGTTAAAACCATGTCTGAAGAAATTAAAGAAGCTAATCAGGCAGTAGAAAAAGTAGCATCGCGTAGTAATGATATTACTCAAATACTTGATGTGATCCGAACTATCTCTGAGCAAACTAACTTACTAGCACTAAACGCAGCTATTGAGGCTGCACGAGCTGGGGATCACGGACGTGGTTTTGCCGTTGTTGCTGATGAGGTTAGAGCTTTAGCATCTAAAACGCGCTCATCAACCGATGATATTAGTAGTTTAATCGATAGCTTACTTTCAGAAGTGGGTAATGCATCAACTGTTATCGAAAAAGGTGTAGTACGCGCCGAAACTGCAGTAGATGAAACCTCAACAGCTTTTGATGCACTGCACAGTGTGGTTGTGAAAGTAGATGAAATAACCAATCAAATTACCCATATTGCAACGGCTGCTGAAGAGCAAAGCTTAGTCACCGAAGAAATAAATCGCAACTTGACGATAATTTCTGATGCTGCTTCACAGCTTTCTGATTTATCTGCTCAAGCAGGCGATAGCAGCGAAGAGTTAAATAAACTAGTTGCGCAGCAAGACTCTGAGCTTAATAAATTAAAAACCTAGACGTTGAACTTGGGTTTTAGATTAAAAAGGCAGCTAACTTTATTAGCTGCCTTTTTATTTTAAGCTAAAGACTCTTCATGAGTGAAAACATGTTTTCGATCATTGGTTTGGCCAACTTTTCTACATTTGGTCGATTAAAATAACTACGTAAGCCAGTAAATTGTATTTGGAAAAAACGAGCATAATCTATAGCCGAGGTATTTCCACTTAGCTCTTTATTAGCTATAGCGTTTGTAAATAGTTCAGTAAGGTAATGTTCAAAGTCTATCATCAGCTCTACGCTGATTTGATAAAGATAGCTGTCTTTATCAACAAACTCATTATTTGCCTTAACTAACATGCAGATAGAACTTGGAGTATGACTTTGTGAGGAAATAACAACATATTCTACAAAGTCTTGCAGTGCTTCAAGAATACTGCTGCATGATACTAAACGTTCATCTATTAAGCTTTGCATTTGTTTGGCATAATTTTTTATCGCTTCACAATATAAACCTTCCTTAGAGCCAAATGCCGCATAAATGCTGCCTGGACGCATATTAATTGCATCTTGTAAATCGCGGGTAGATGTAGCATGAAAGCCCTTCTCCCAGAATAATTGACTAGCGGCATAAACAACTTGCTCGCGTTCAAATTTAACTTTATTGGCCATGATAGTTTCTATTAAATTGAGCAACTGTTCAATTTTAACTTGAGCGATCGCTCAAAATCAAATAGTATGTGTCTCGATGTTACTTAAAACTATTTTTAATTGGAGTTAGTGATGGCCGAATTTACCCTATACACACAAGAAAATGCATCAGAAGAAGCACAACCTCTATTGGCAGACTCTATTGCTGCTTTTGGTATGTTACCCAACCTTCATGCTGTAATGGCTGAGGCGCCAACCTTACTTAAAGGCTACCAAGTACTGCATGAGCTATTTCAAAAAACATCGTTTAACGCAGAAGAGCTAACAGTGGTATGGCAGTCAATTAATGTTGAGCACGAATGCCATTACTGTGTACCAGCACACAGCGCAATTGCCGCTTCAATGAGAGTTGATCAAGGTATTGTTGATGCGCTAGTTAATAAAACGCCACTGGAGGATGTAAAACTTGAAGTTCTTCGTGAAACAACCCTTGAGATGACACGCGAACGAGGTGTGCTAAGCCAGTCACAGCAGGATAAGTTTTTTGCCGCTGGCTATACAAAGCAACAGCTTTTAGAAATTGTATTGGGTCTTGCGCAAAAGGTGATGAGTAATTACACCAATCATCTTGCAGATACGCCAGTGGATGATGCGTTTAAGAAATTTGTAAAATGATAGGTTAGCCACTATTTAGCCATTAAGTTATATCGATTTAATGGCTAAATAATTTTTATATAAAGATGAAGCTGTTTATTTAAATTTAACGTCTTTATTACTGCGATAGTAAGTGCGAACTTCTGGTTTAGTCCATTCACCTTTTTTTAAATAAGAGGTAGAAACAACAAACTGTTGGTCTTTAAATTCACTGGTTGATTTCACTTTAGTGATCCCTTCTTGGCTACCTGTAACATCTTCATAGGCCACAAATTGTGTTGGGCTCAGTACTTTCATGACGCCTTTAGTATAAAAGCCAGCTGTTGTGAAATAATAGAAAACAAGTGACTGTTTTTTACGATCATAGAAAATCATTGATTCCCCTCCATACTCACCCTCATTAATAGAGTGTGTAGTACGAATGGCTTTACCATTAAGTACGCGCTGCCATTTACTCACATCTTGAATGTTTGGCTCACCTTTTTCGGTATTAAAATCAGCTTGCCAAGTGCCTAAGTAGGGCGTGAAAATCGCAAGTTCTGGTGCTAGTGACTCTGTTTTATTATTCGCTAGAGTGCTAAATATAGATAGCGATAACAGCAGCATCGCGGCCTTTAAATATGTCATAATTAACCCGAGTGTTTATTTATTATTCTTATTATAGGCGATTATTTTTTGATAAAAAGTACCTTAATTATATTTTCGAGCGTGTTTATAGCTTTACTATGGCTTGCTTATTTAAATCATAAAATTGAGATGTTCGTACCGATATATATTTCACTACTCAGTGGTATTACATTTTTATATTATGCGTGGGACAAACGAAAAGCAGTACAGTCGAATCGCAAGCAAGTAAGTCGTATACCTGAACGACATTTACATCTCTGTGCTCTATTGGGAGGATGGCCTGGTGCACTTATAGCGCAGCAGACTTTAAGGCATAAGTCACAAAAGCGTGTATTTATAGTGATATTGTGGCTGTGTATAGCGGTGAATTTAAGCTTGGGTAGTTATGTATGGTATGTTTATTATTAATGTTTAAATGCCTTTATTCATTAAAGGCATTTCACTTTTTTAAACAGTCTATTGCGCTGATTGGCTTAACTGTTTTTCATCGAGCTCTATAGTTAAAATGGTTTTTTTATCAACCGTTACCCATTTTCTATAAGTTACATAGCCCGCTTTACTTACTTCAATATCATATTTACCAGCATCTAGTTCAATTGCATCTTGATATACAGGCACTATATTCATTATCCGTACTCTAGAATCTGCTGGGTTAGTAATAACCGTAAGTGATATTGGTGCACTTTCTTCGCTCACTTGAGGGGTTGGCTCAATAACGACATCTTCAGTTTTGCTGGTTTTAGATGTTGCTGAACAGCCTGAGAGTATGAGGGCTGCAGCTAGTAAGCTTAAATTTTTCATAGGTACTCCATTAATTATAAAAACTCTAAATATGTAAAATCTTGGCGGAGTGTATGATGATATGAATGCACTCGTCGTCCTTGACTTTGTTATCTGTATTTTGATTTTAGTCTAATAGCTATGTAATCGTTATTCAATCACCACTGTGCTATTTTCGAGCAATAAATATATACTCTTTTTAAAGCATATTATCTAAAGACTGAGTAATCGCTTCACTTTTTTCAACTAAGCGCTCAGCAGCTTTATACATTCTTTTTTTCATTAAATCGTTAGCTGTGCTGATGTAACGTCTCGATAATTCTTTTCTCAACGAGACTAAAAGTGAGAAGTCATTCGGTAATGCTGTTGATTCAGACTTAATAAACTCTTCAAACTCCATTAACGCTTTATGATCTTCTATTGTTTCTAATTGAGCCGAGAAACGTTGAAACTTAGGACCATAAAACACCACTGCATCGGCACGCGGAAAGTCGGCTTGTTCGCCTAAATTAACCTTTTGCTGATACGCAGTTAATGCATTAATAGCAGACTCTCGCTGCATTAAATTTGCTAGTAACTCATCCGCTTTTTTGTTGTTTGTAAAAACGATTTTACCCACGTTTAAGAGAACTTTTTGGGTGATCACATCGTCACTTTCTATAGCGGTATTTAACGCAACAGTAAAATTATCAAGGTGAAGATCTGTTGGCTGATAACGGTAAGTTTTATCAACTTCTTTTAAGTCTGAAACTAAGTGAGCAATACTATTGGGCTGCTCTTCGTTATAACGCGACTGTTCAAGTAATAAATCGATTCTGGCTGTAATATCAAAAATAATTGATTGGCGTTCTCTAAGTACACTTTCTAATTGCATCGATAGTTTTTCTGAATCAGGGTAATAATCTAATGCATCAGAGTAGACGGCTATGATTTTATCGAAATCTTTAAATTTACGACCTGCAATATTATTAAACTGATTAGCTTCATCATTAAAGCTCTCTAATATGCTTTGCTGGTTTGATCTTAGTAACCCTTGTTTAAGCACTTCATATTGTGGTGGAATTTGTTCAAGTTTGTTTAAAATAGTTGGCCCCTGCCAAGACATCCACGCTTCTACTTGTTGGTTAATCGCTTTGGCATTATCGAGTTGTGCCTGTAATTGTTTTGTATTATCTGAGCTTGAGTAATAATTTTGCGCAATTAAACCAATAATGGCGATACTGGCGACGCTTGCAAAAATGGCTGGCTTTAAGTTTGTTGTGAGACTTTTTAAAATGGGCTCTAATGATTCAAGCCTTTGATTCGCATTTAAAACTAATGCATTATTTAAATTGTTCCACAAAAGAATAGGGCAGTTACTTGGTTTTTTAACTGCTGTATTTTTAGGTACTTTGTCTGCAGCAACACGGTTAAATGGGTGTTTACTACTAAGTAGTTCATAGGCAATACAGGCAAAAGAAAAAACATCGTCTTTTACTGATGCTTCACTACCCTTTAATTGCTCAGGACTTGCATATGTTGGGGTGTAGCCGCCAATAGTTGCCAGTTCACTGTCATTTTTTACAGCGTATTGATCGTCTAAGCTTTTGTGTTTGGCAATACCAAAGTCAAGCACCTTAAGGTTGCCGTTAGAGTCAAAAATAATATTTGAGGGCTTAAGGTCGTTATGAATTACGCCTCGCGAGTGGGCATAAATTAGCGCATTGGTTAATTGCTCTAAAATAATTTTTGCTTTTTTAAACGCTAAACCTGAGGGTTTATTACGTTTAATAATTTGTTCCAGTGTTTCCCCTTCAATTAACTCCATAGTGACATAATATAAATCGCCATCAGAATCTGCTGAGTACACTTTTACAATACTTGGGTGGGAAAGTTGCTGTGTTTTTGCTGTTTCATCTTTTAGTAATGAAATAGCTTCTTCAGAGCTTGAAAATTCTTCCTGAAGTACTTTAATTGCTACTGTGGCTTCTGAGCGATTACTGCTTTCTAAAAAAGTATCGCGCGCCCGATAAATGTAGCACATACCGCCTTGGCCAATCAGCTCTTCAATTAAGTAGCGGCCAGATATTTTTTTGCCAAGTAGGTTTTGCTTGCGAATGTTTGACGTTTTTTTTGTGTTTGAGTCTAGGGAAGCAATCTGAGTTTTATCGTTGTGATCATTAGTACTACTCATAAAAAATCCTTTTATTGTGTTAAGTTAAATAATTACAAAGGTAAATATTCTCTGCTTATCTATCAATTTTCCCTCTGATATGAGTATGTATTTTACAAAAATATACAATTATAGCAATGCCTGAGTGACATATTGTTGTTGGTAAATTTCCCTTACTATATATTGAAAAAGTCGGTTTAAAGCTAGAAGGGGTCTCTAAACAGGCTGTTTTTGGCCTAGTTATAAAGCATTACGGTAAAATCTTTCATCGCTGTGTAATGTGTTTATCAAACATCTTGTTTTAGAGACAAAATCAAGAGCGCAATATTTTCTTGTGTTAATTTCAATGTTGACAATAGTTTCGCTTCTACTTTATCCTGTTCACAATAACGATATAAGGGACTGACTTATCAAATGGAACTGATACTAAACATCACTAGTTATCACAGACTTTCGCCTGAAATAGAAGCCACTAAAACTGTAACAGATTCATTAACTTTTGGTCGCTCTGAAGCGTGCGATTGGCATTTACCCGATCCCGAAAAAATAATCTCAAGTAAACACGGTATAATAGAAAAAGAAGGTGACTCTTTTTACGTATACGATAATTCAACTAATGGATTATTTATTAACTTTGCTGTAGCGCCGCTTGGTCAAGGCAACAAACAACGTTTGTCAGACAGTGACGTATTAACCATCGGCGATTTTCAAGTCAATGTGGTGCTAACATCAGATCAACAAGCTGATGTGAGTAGTTCTGCTCCAAGTCATTTTCAATCAGTAGATACTTTCGCTACGCAAAACTCTCAACCGGCTGAGCAGTCTATACCTTCATTCGATGACTCGATTATGAATGAGTCGATGCCTGAGATATCAGTGACTGCGCAACAAACAACAGATAATCATATTCCTGAAGACTGGGATGAATTAACGCGCCTTATGAATACCGATGACTTTGACATTGGCAATAATGTTAGCAATTCATCAGCACCTGTTGATACTCCTGCGCCTATTCAAGAACCTCCTCGTTCAAATAGCCACGCTAATGAGCACAAACCTGACAAACAGTCTGCACCAATAAAGAACGTAGTTCAAAATGACAAGGCGTTATCTGATGCGTTTTTAAAAGGGTTAGGGATTAAAGATGAGCTTAAAAATTCGTTAGATAATGAAAAACTGTGGTTTGAAATGGGCCAAGGGCTTAATTTATTACTCACTGAGCTTATGGAATCTTTACGTCAACGCGCGATTGTAAAAAACAAATTAAGATTGAATCATACGATGTTTCAGGCTGAACAAAACAATCCATTAAAATTTTCTGCCAATATTGATGATGTTATTCAGAACTTGTTCATAAAAAATAGTGCAAGCTTTCTGTCTTCGAATGAATCTATTAAAGAAAGCTTTATAGACACACGTAAGCATGAGCATGCTTTACTCGCTGGTGCAGATGGTGTGTTAAAAGGGATGTTATCGCAGGTTTCTCCCATGCAAATTAATCAACAGGCAAACGATAATTCTAACGTGTTAAAAATTATCCCTGGTCAAATAGAGTCTAAATGCTGGAAGTTATATCAAAGTTTATATGATGATATTTCTCAGGAAGTGAACACTAAAGGCGCCATGGCAATGTCTGATGATTTTTTAAAGGCATACAACGATCGAATCAAAGAAACGCACTAGAAAGGAAAGTAAATAATGTACAAAGTTAAGCTCTACTTATTGAGTTTTAGTTTACTATTTTTGGTTATGGGATGTACTACGATGAATAAAATCGTACCTCCTTCTACCGATCTGATCATTAATGTATCTAAAAATGTTAATCCAGATACGTCAGAACGTCCTTCTCCAGTGGTAATGAAAATTTTTGAGCTTAGCTCAAGAACTATTTTTGACACGCAGGACTTTTTTAGCTTGTACGACACACCAGAAAAAATCCTCGGACCTGACTTATTAAAAAAAGATGAATTAGAACTTCAGCCTGACTCAATACAACAATATAAAATGAGCCTTAATCGAAATACTCGTTACGTTGGGGTTGTTGTTGCTTATAGAAATATAGATCAAGCAAGGTGGAGAGCGGTTATAGAAGTTGACCCTACCGGCTATGACGATATCAATGTTAATGTAGAAGCAATTGCGACATACATGAGAGAGCAATAAAAAAGGATTTTTAAAAATGGGTGATAACACTCGTGTTGCTTGGACTGAAGGAATGTTTTTAAGACCTCAGCACTTTCAACAAGCAGATAAATATATTTCTAATGTTATCAAGCAAGTATGCAGTGGCAATCTTGCTGATCCGTGGGGAATAATCGATATAAGTATTGATAATGAATTGCTTAACAGCGGGCAGTTTGCTGTAGACGCATTATCAGCAATCACTCCAGATTTATTACCAATAGATATGCCTCAATCAACATCATTACCTGAACCGCTAGTGGTTAATAAAGATGTTTTTGATGAGATTGTTTACCTTGCTATCCCTGCGCTAAAAAATAGCGGGATTAATATATCTTCAGCCGACGATAACACCGTTACTCGGTATAAGCTCAATGACTTGTCAGTGAGTGATGATTTATTAGGGGCACAATCTCAGGAAATTATTCAAGTTGCGAAAGTGTATAGCAAATTGATGCTGTCTTCTGATGATCATTCAGGCTATATCGTATTACCTTTAGCTAGAATTATAGATGTGAGTAGTGAAGGGCAAATAAAGTTAGATGCTAAGTATATTCCTCCTTCTTTAAAAGTAGGGCAATGCAAACCTTTATCAGGGCTGGTCAGAGAAATTGGCTCAATGATAAAGCAGCGCGCTGAAAGTATAGCCGCTAGGCTCAGTCAAGGCTATGCAGGGAGTACCTCAGTTGCAGATTTTATCATGCTGCAAACACTAAATAAGTATGATGCGATATTTAATAACTTGCTTAGTGTCAATAGCTTACACCCTAATGTATTTTATAGTCGTTTAATTGAGCTTGCGGGCGAGTTGTCAACTTTCAGCACAGCTAATAAGAGGGTACCTAAATTACCTAATTATGATCATACTAATTTAGGACAGGTATTTAATGAAGTGGTTAACTTTTTATACCAATCGTTAAGCCATGTTATTGAGCAAACAGCAACTGAAATTAAACTTGAGCAAAGTAAATTTGGTATTTCTTTTGGTGCGTTAAAAGACAAGTCAATTCTCAATTCAGCTCAATTTGTTTTAGCAATCAAAGCAAGTGTGCCACATGAAGAATTAAGAAAAATTCTGCCTTCGCAAATAAAAATTGGCAGTGTAGAAACTATTCGAGATCTGGTAAATAACCAAATTCCAGGTATTACGATTAGCAATTTACCAACAGCACCAAGACAAATTCCTTATCATGCTGGTTTTCATTATTTTGAATTAAATAGGCATGGTGAACATTGGGATAAATTACGTTCCAGCGGGGGAATTGCTATTCACCTCTCAGGAAATTACCCAGAGCTACAACTAAGCCTTTGGGCGATAAGAACTTAACTTTTTAAAAGGAAGAGTTTCAATGGACGAAACCATTATCAAACCTCGCCCAGGTCGATTAGGGCGAAATACGCCAAGTAGTAATCCGGCACAAAATGATGCTGATAAAACAGTGATGTCGGTCGAGCCACCTTCTTCAAAGCCATTAGGTAGTAACAAAGTATCGATATTTAAAAATCCTTTGTTAGAAGCAGCAACCGATTGTTTTTCTCTTGTAATTTCAATTAATCAATCGCTTGAAATGAGCAACCTCGCAGCGCTTAAACATCGTTGTGTTGAGGCAATCAAACGATTTGAAGTGGAAGTTCGCAATCAGCACTTATCAAAAGAAGTGATCAATAATTCGCGCTATTGTTTGTGTGCCATTCTTGATGAGTCTGTATTGAACTCAAAGTGGAGTTCAATGGAATGGGCAGATGAAAGTCTACTTTCTACTTTTCATAAAGAAACATTTGGCGGTGAATATTTTTATACGTTACTTGATTCAGGCTTAGGTCAACCAGAAAGAAATCAACAGTTTTTAGAGTTGCAATATCACTGCTTAAATTTAGGGTTTAAAGGTAAATATCGCCTAGGTGCCGGTGGTGATACAAAAATCGAAGAATATCGTTCACAACTGTATCATTTATTAAACCAACTTAATGGGCCAATTAACAACAAGCTGTCTCCAAACTGGAAGCAAAGAGTAGCAGCCGGTGTTGAACTGAGAAATCAAGTTCCGTTATGGGTCATATTTTCTGTATTGGGGCTAATATTATTGATGATCTATTTATCAATAAATATGAAACTAAATAATGATGTTGTTGCGATTAATGAAAAGCTAGCCGGTATTCACCCCTTGGCAGTCAACCAGACGGTTGATAAAAAAGATCAGCAATTACGTGTCCTTGAACAGTTGTTGCAAACAGAAATTAAAATGGGGATTGTTGCCGTTGCTAAAACCTCAGATGGGATCCGCATTACAATCAACAGTGAAAACTTGTTTAAGCAAGGAGACGCGCAACTTCTCCCTTCATTCCAGCCTATTTTAGAAAAGTTAGCGTTAAGCCTAGAAGGAACTAAAGGGCGAGTCCTCATAACAGGTCATACAGATGATTTACCAATTAGTACTGATACGTACCCTTCTAATTGGCATCTATCTTTAGCCAGAGCAACACAAGTTGCTAACTTAATGGCTAAAAGCACCAACTTGAGCGGCCGTCTATGGCCAGAAGGAAAGGGCGCAGCAGAGCCTATCGCCAGCAATTCAGATTCAGCTTCTCGGTCGTTAAACCGCAGAATTGAAATCGATCTATTATTTTAATGAGGCTGTAATGAGTTTCTCACAAAAATTTAAGAAAATAACCTACGCACTAACGTCTCGAACCGCTATGTTAATTATCGGTTTTTTAGCCTTATCATTATTAATTTGGTTTGGTGGTCCTTTAATTGCAGTGGCCGATTATGTTCCGCTTGCCGGTGTCGCAGCAAGACTATTAACTATTTTATTGATAGTTCTCGTTTTTTCAGTAACCAAAATTTATCGCCTTATGCAGCAAAGCAAACGTGATGAAAAAATGGCAGATGAGTTAATAGATAATAACGATGCAAACAGTAGTGAAGTTAACGAAGAAATAACCACCCTAAAAACCAGAATGAATGAAGCCATAGATTTACTCAAAGACGTAAAACTATTTAAAGGTAAAAATATATACCAATTACCTTGGTATATTATGATTGGTCCACCTGGCGCAGGTAAAACAACGGTTATTCATAACTCAGGCCTAGATTACCCATTAAAGGATAAGCTTGGGGTTGATTTAGTGCATGGTGTTGGTGGTACGCGCAATTGTGATTGGTGGTTTACCAATAAAGCGGTATTAATCGACACCGCAGGGCGTTACACAACGCAAAGTAGCCACGCTAAACACGACTCTAGAGCATGGGAAGGCTTTCTCGGCTTATTAAGAAAGCATCGCCCATTACGCCCTATAAATGGGGTAATGATCAGTATGGGGATTTCTGAACTTATGAGTCAGACCAAAACTGAACGAAATCTTCATGCGCGTGCTATAAAACAACGCCTTCAAGAATTACAAAACCAGCTTGGTATGACATTTCCCGTTTATGTTATTTTTTCTAAAGTAGACTTAATTGAAGGATTCAGAGAGTTCTTTGGCGAACTTACTGAGGAAGAATGTGAGCAAGTTTGGGGGATCACCTTTGAGCTTGATTTAGATAAAGATACCCAAGTCGATGCATTCAATAAAGAATTCCACGCTTTAATTTCTAAACTTACAGAGATGTTGAACCGTCGATTGATCAATGAGCGTAATGAAGCTATTCGAGCTAAAATCTTTGAGTTCCCCAGACAGTTGCGTGTGTTACAAGGCGTTGCTGATGACTTCTTAAAAGAGATTTTTACTCCTAACGCCTATGAAGAGTTACCTATGTTTAGAGGCGTGTATTTAACCAGCGCTACTCAAGAGGGTACCCCTTCGAGCTTTTTAAATGATGCAAGTGCAGATAAAACCGATTACATAAACCAATCTAAAAGCTTTTTTATTAAAAACGTTTTAGAGAGCGTTATTTTCCCTGAGCAAAACTTAGCAAGCACTAACAAACACCATGATAAACAGAATAAGTGGCTTCGAATTGCTAGTGTGTCACTTGCGTGTATTGCTTTGTTCGGTTTTTCAATTTCTTGGTATTTTAGCTTTGCGTGGAATAGCAACTTAATTGATGCCACAGATGAAGCAGTTGCTACGTACCAAGAACTAGACTCATCGTCTTTTGATAGAAATAATCTACTGGTACTAAATGACAGACTAAATGCATTAAGAAACTTGCCAGCAACCAATGCTCAGTTAATTGATCCTGAAGATGCATCTTCAGTTGGCTTTAATAAGCTTACTGAAATTAAAGAGTCTTCTGCTAATGCTTACAAACGTTCTTTGCAAACCTATTTAGAGCCCTTCATTGCAAACACGTTAATAAAGGAAATGGAGGCTCACCCAGAGCATCTTAGCTATTTATATGAAACGCTCAGATGCTACTTAATGCTATTTAAACCTGAATATTTTGAAAGTGAAGATATTTCCGTTTGGTTTAGTGCATATTTAGATAGAAATTTGCCTGGTGATTTGAACATGCAGACGCGTAATGAGTTGATGAATCATATTGCTGCGTTGTTAAAAGAGGGCGTAACACAAACCGAAATAGATAATCAGGCGGTTCGCGTAGCTCGTGCAGAACTCACTAAACTACCGATTGCAGAAAGAGCATACCAGCGACTTCAAGCTGATTTTCTTGATAGCAGTATTCCGCCTTTCAGATTAACCGATATTATTAGCTTTGAAAGTGCGCAAAAATTTACTTTTCGTAATAATGGTGATTTAACGCGCAGTATTCCGGGGCTATACACTTTTAACGGTTTTCATGGCATTTTTAATATTGAAAAAGGAAAAATGCTTGGCAACTTAATGGCCAGTAGCTGGGTGTATGGTCAAGAAGCCTCTGGCACGTATGATATTTCTAAAGCAGAGATAGAAAAGAAGCTAGAGCAACGTTACTTTCAAGATTATATCTATTATTGGCAGTCGTTTTTAGATGACTTGAGTCTTAATCAATACAGCTCACCTGCTGAGGGTGTGAATATTACTGATGTATTAGCCGGCTCAGAAGCGCCAATAAAAAATATCATCAATGCAGTTAAAAAGAATGTTCAACTAACTAAGCTACCTGTTTCTGAAAATCAAAAAGTCGCAGGGGATATTGCGGCTAATGCAGCTAAAGTTGCGATGCAAACGAAAGCAAATCGAATCAAACGCTTCTTACCTGACGAAGCGCCTAAGTTTGAGGTACAGCTACCGGGCTATCAAGTCGAAGAGGCGTTTGAAGATATTATCGATATAGACATTCAGCAGCTTGATAATATTCAGAAAAACTTAAGAGAGTTGAATATTTATCTAACTAAACTTGATAGAGGTGATCAGCTTAAATACTCAATTAAAGATCAAATAAGTGGTAAGAGTAAACCGAGTTTTATTCGCCAATTAGAGTACCAAAGTAGTGATTTGCCTTATCCGTTTAATAGTTGGTTGCTTGATATAAGTAGAGATACTAGCAACATCACCAAAAATAGTGCTAACAGACATTTAAATGAAATTTGGAAAAGCAAAGTGTTGCGCGAGTATAACGCGGCAATTGTGGGGCGTTACCCATTTGCTCCGCAGGCAGAAAAAGAAGTCAGCATTAAAGACTTTACTCGCTTCTTTGGCCCCAATGGCACCATAGATAACTTTTTTAATAGCTATGTAGCTCCGAGTGTGGACATGAGCTCTAGCCCGTGGAAATTTGAGAAAGATATTGGTATTAGCAATAACACCTTAAAAATGTTTGAGCACGCTTTCAAAATTCAAACCGCATTTTTTGAACGTGGTAGTGACACACCCCGAATTGAGTTTGGCTTACGTACTTTTAATTTAGATAAAACGGTATCTAGTTTAATGATTGAAATTGATGGCCAGTCAATGATTTACCGTCATGGTCCACTCAAAGTTACAAACTTTGTATGGCCTGGCGCCAGTGGCCAAAGTAAAACTCGCGTTGTGTTTACACCGCCAAACGGTGGGCGTTCAATTAACACGACTTATCAAGGCGAGTGGTCACTTTATCGAATGCTAGATGAGCTCAGTGAAAAGCGCAGCAAAACCCGTCAAGATCTAGAGTTACATTTCTCTTTGATGGGGAACAATGCAAAAGTAGAATTACTGCCTAGCTCAATCAGGCATCCGTTTTGGAACAGCAGTGTAGAGAAGTTTTCATGTCCGACCCGATTGTAGATATTGGTTATCTTGGCAAGGTGCCTTGTTTAGGCGACTTTGTTCAAGATAACGTAACTAAAGAGTTTTCAGAGCATTGGGAGCAATGGTTACAAGCTGCCATTGCTGTGAGCAAAGAGCAACTTGGTGATGTTTGGCAAGAAAGCTACCTAACAGGCCCTGTTTGGCACTTTGCCTTAAGCCCCAATATTGTGGGTGATACTGGCATTATGGGTACGTTATTGCCCAGTATGGATGCAGTAGGAAGGCACTATCCACTAACAGTAACTCGTGCAACTCATATTGCTCCGGTTGATGTGCTTCATTCTGGTGTTTTTTCATTAGAGTACGAAGATGCTGTTCTTAAAGTACTTGATGGCTCTGTGGATTTGTTCTCTTGGCGAAAAGAACTAGCCAGTACATTAAGTGAAGTTGCTGCAAATAAAAAGCAAGTAAGTTATGCCAATTCAAAAGATAAAAACAAACAAGCAGTCGCACTAGAGTTTTCAGGTACAGAGTTAAGCGATCATATTTTACAAGATGCCATGCATGCTATTTTACATAAAAAGTATGGTGATTATAGTGTTTGGTGGACACATGGTTCTTGTAATATAAAACCGATGGTACTGATCACGTCAGCTTTACCGCCAGTTAATCAAGTAGCCGCTATGCTCGATGGACGTTGGAAGCATTGGGAATGGAACTACACACAGGTAAAGAATAGTGATTAGTAATTTAAGTACAAGTTATGCCATAACTCATAGAGGTGCAGTGAGGCAGCTAAATGAAGATGCGCACGTTGAAATTAACAGCCATAACTTATGGGTCGTAGCTGACGGTATGGGCGGGCATGAAGCGGGTGAAGTTGCTAGTCAATTAGTGGTTGATGTGATTAGAACTACTGTTGAAAAGCTCAAGCTAGAGGACTTGACCGTAAGTCATATTGTTAGCGCTATAGAAGATGCAAATAAGCAACTAACTCAGTATAGCGCTGAATATTTAAGCAATAAAACAGCTGGCAGTACAGTAACAGCTTTGTTTGTTAAGAATGAGCGCTATTACATATTATGGGCTGGTGATAGCAGAGCCTACTTATTACGTAATGGCAAACTAACTCAAGTTTCTCGAGATCATAGTCAAGTTAATGACTTAATCGACGAGGGAATGATCTCTGTTGAAGAAGCTAAAAGCCACCCATTATCTAACGTTATTACCCGTGCTGTAGGGGTAATGGATGAAGTGAAAGTTGATGTAATTGAGGGTGAGATAAACAAAGGCGACATCTTTTTACTGTGTTCAGATGGCCTTACCGGTGAATTATCAGATGAAGACATATGTTTGTCATTAGAGCCCAGTAGTATTATTGATTCAGGAATGGCTTTAATGCACTCCTCGTTAGTCAGAGGTGCTAAAGATAATGTGACTTGTATTTTAGTGAAATATGATGATGTAGATGCCAATCAATCGATACAATCTTGCAATATACAAGATGAGGCAACGATTCCATTGTTCACTAAGTAGCTGATTAAGCCTGTTTTAGTATATTTAAGAAAAAAAATTGTAAATATATCAGGAACAAAAAAACTGTTATTTCAATTATTTATAAAATAACATTAGCCAGCTTATCGGCACAATGGCGCTGAAGCTTGTAATTTAATTTAAAGAATGTAATATTATTCACGCTCTAAGCTTTAGAGAATATGGATAATATTTAGGACAATGGAATGTTTTTATTTGAAGAGTATATTTCCCCTATTTCAGATACTGAGTTTGCAGGTAGTGATCCGCGCTCAGATGTCTCTCCAACGTCTACTTACTACGCCTTAAAAGATTTAAGAAACCAACTTCGTGCGGCTGAAAGAAATGCGTTAGTCGATGAAGAAGGAATTGCTTCGCTTTCTCGAGATTGGATTCCGTTACTTGAGCAATGTAGTGAGGCAATTAAAACCGAAAGTAAAGATATAGAATACCTAGCATGGCTAATTGAAGGCTTATGCCGCGTTCATGGCTTTAAAGGCATTGCGTTTGGTTTTAGTGTTGCTAAGCACCTTTTGGAACATCATTTTGAGTCACTTTATCCAACACTTGATGACGGTGATGAAATTTCAGACAAAGTGTCTGCATTAGTTGGCTTAAATGGCAGTGCTGGTGAAGGTACGTTAATTATTCCAATTAAAAGTATATACATGACAGACAGTGTCAGTATGGATCCTTTTTCTTTTTGGGAATATCAGCAAGGTTATGACATTTCACGTTTAAGTGATGAAAAACGCGAAAAGAAGATAACCCAAGGTGCCGTTGATTTTGAACAGCTTGAAAAAAGTGCAGCCGAAACCAGTACTGAGTTTTTTGTATCTTTAAAAAATGATATTGAAGATGCGATAGAAAAGTTTGCCGCTTTGAGTGAGGTTATGGACGAGGTAACGGGTGAGCCACAACCTACGTCTAATATTAAACAAGCATTAGAAGTGAGCTTAGCTGCGGTAAACCATGTTGCAGCAGATAAACTTGAAGCAGCACAAATTGCATTAGATAAGGCAAATGCTGAGCCTGAAGAGGAAGCGGTTGAAGATGCGAGTGAAGCAGACGCAGCGCAACCTAAAAAGCGTGTCAGTGATGAGATTGATTCGAGAGAAAACGCAATAAAAAAACTTCAAGAAATTGCGACATTTTTCAGAAAAACTGAACCTCATTCACCAATGTCTTACACGATAGAACAAGTTATTCGATGGAGCGAATTATCGCTACCTGAGTTATTAAATGAGTTAATTACAGATAGTGATGCTAGGACTGGATACTTTAAGTTGTCTGGCATTAAGATCAGCGAAACTGAAACATAGTAAAAGGAGTTCTCAATGAGTATCCATGATAAGTTAAAACGAGTTCGTAAACCAAGAGTACATATCACTTATGATGTGGAAACTGAGGGCGCGGCAGTAAAAAAAGAATTACCCTTTGTAGTAGGTGTAATGGGTGATTTTTCTGGTGATAACACAGAAGCACTTAAACCACTAAAAGATAGACGTTTTATTCAAATTGATCGTGATAACTTTAATGATGTTTTAAAACGTATGAGTCCTTCTCTGCGTTTAAAAGTAGACAATACATTAACGGATGATGGTTCTCAGTTTGAAGTTAACTTGAACTTTAAGTCGATTGACGATTTCGAGCCTGCTGCGGTTGTAAACCAAGTAGAACCTTTACGCAAATTGATGGAAACGCGCAACAAGCTGCGTGACTTGATGACCAAAATTGACCGTTCAGAAGAGCTTGAGAATGTACTCGAAGAAGTATTAAGCAATACAGCAAGCTTAGACTCGATGGCTAAAGAACTTAACTTAGAGGAGACTGATAAATGAGCACTGAACAATTAGCAACAGAATCAGAATCGGTATCAGAAGTAAGTTCTTCACTATTAGAGCAAGCAATTGGTGCGACTAAACAAACAGAGTCGAGCCGTGCTGAAGAGTTACTAAAAACATTAACCGAAGAAGCATTAAAAGGCACAGTTCAATGGAATAAAAACATGACTGTGACGTTTAATGAAGCTATTCAGTTAATCGATCAAAAAATCTCCAAACAGCTAAGTGTGGTAATGCACTCGGATGAGTTTCAAAAACTTGAAGGCTCATGGCGCGGTTTACATCACTTAGTGATGAATTCTGAAACAAGTTCTACATTAAAAATTCGTGTTTTAAACATGAAGAAAAAAGAGTTACATAAAGACTTAAGTAAAGCCGTTGAGTTTGATCAAAGCCAAACCTTCAAGAAAATTTACGAGTCTGAATTTGGTACTCCAGGTGGTGAACCATATGGCACTATCGTAGGTGACTTTGAATTTACTAATCACCCTGAAGATGTTGAAACATTAAGCTTAATGTCTAATGTGGCTGCAGCTGGCTTCTGTCCATTTATTGCTGCCTCTTCACCGTCTTTATTTGGTTTTGATAATTGGGAAGAGCTTACTAAACCACGTGATTTAGAAAAAGTATTTGAATCATTAGAATACACTAAATGGCGCTCATTTAGAGACAGCGATGATTCACGCTTTGTGTCACTTACTATGCCACGTTTCCTTTCGCGTTTACCTTATGGTGCAGCGTCAAAACCAGTTGAAGAGTTCAACTACGAAGAGTTTGAAGTTGAGCCAAAAGACGGCCGTTCAGTGAGCACTGATAATGGTGATTACTGTTGGAGTAATGCAGCATACGCTATGGCAACTAACATGACCGCTGCGTTTTCTCAATACGGTTTCTGTACTGCTATTCGTGGTGCTGAGGGCGGCGGTAAAGTGGAAGGCTTACCGACTCACATATTTACTAGTGATGATGGTGACCCAGATCTTAAGTGTCCAACAGAAATTGGCATTACAGATCGTCGTGAGGCAGAGTTAAGTCAGTTAGGCTTCTTACCTCTATGTCACTATAAAAATACTGATTATGCTGTTTTCTTTGGCGGTCAAAGTTGTCAAAAACCAAAAATTTACTCAACGCCTGATGCCACGGCTAACGCTGCTATTTCAGCTCGTTTACCATACTTAATGGCAACTTCTCGCTTTGCGCATTACTTAAAAGTAATGGCACGCGATAAGATTGGTAGCTTTATGGAAGCTGAAGACGTTGAGTCATGGTTAAACCGTTGGATCCTGTCATATGTAAATGCGACAGAGGGCGGTGGTCAAGACATTAGAGCACGTTACCCTCTTGCAGATGCAAAAGTATCTGTAAAAGAGATCCCAGGTCAACCTGGTGCATACAACGCTGTTGCTTGGTTGAAACCTTGGTTACAAATGGAAGAACTAACGTCTTCTTTACGTCTTGTAGCTAAAATCCCAGAGATCGGTTAATAATACCGCTCTCTCGCATTAAGGATGATGCAATAGAATGAATCACGAAGAGTTTTCATTTATAAATCAAGACTTCACTTTTCAACAAAAGTCACAGTCTCGAATTAGTGATAATGACGCTTTGCTCGATAGGTTTTTAAATGAAAAAAACCTAGATAAAGCGTTATTGTTATGGCTTGAAGGCTCTTCTGATTCTCCCCTTTCTTGGAATAAGGAGTCTTTAAGTCCTTATTTACAACGTGTAATTATTGAACTCGATCAGCTTATTTCATCGCAACTCAACCACATAATTCATGCTAATAGCTTTCAACGTTTAGAAGCTAGCTGGCGTAATCTATGGTGGTTATTATTACAAACAGAGCAACAAGACAAAGAAAAAAAAGTAAAAGTTAAATTGCTCAATTGTGATTGGTCAACGCTCTCAAAAGACGTGAACAAAGCGATTGATTTTGATCAAAGTATGTTTTTTCAGTTACTTTATCAAAACGAGTTTGACAGTGCCGGAGGCGAGCCTTTTGGTATTGTAATTGGTGATTACGAAATTAGTAATGGTTGCTCAGCAGGCACTATTTACAACGATATTGATACCATAAAAGAGGTATCAAGAACGGCTGCGGCTGCATTTTCTCCTTTTATATGTTCGGCATCGGCTAATTTATTTGGTGCTGATAGCTTTTCAGATTTAGGTTATTACTCTGATTTATTTAATCAGTTTGAACAGCCTGAATATATAAAATGGCAAAGTTTTAGAAAAATGGAAGAAGCCCGCTTCATGGGCTTTACATTGCCTCATGTATTAGTCAGGCCGCCTTATGTTAATGATGGCAAACGCCATCAAGATTTTTACTTCAAAGAACAAATAAAAAATCCAGAAACAGATATGTTGTGGGGCAGTGCAGCGTATCAATTCGTATCAACAATAATTAGAGCTTACTGCGATAGCGGTTGGTTTGGTCACATTCGTGGTATAGAGCCAGGTAAAGTCTCTAAGGGATTAGTAACAGGACTTGCTCGTGATAGCTTTGCAAACGATACCTATCAAAAAGAGGCAAAGCCGCCACTTGATTTATTAGTAACCAGTAAGTTTGAAAAGCAATTTTCTGAGCTCGGTTTTATCCCAGCTTCTTCGGTTACAAATACGGAACATATCGTTTTTTACAGTAATGCATCGGTTCAAAAAACAAAAAATTACGACTCAAGTGCTGCCAATATCAATGCGCGCTTATCGTCTATGTTGCAATACATTTTGTGTGTATCGCGCTTTGCGCACTATTTAAAATTATTAGCCCGCGATCGTGTCGGTTCTTATAGCACAGCACAGGCCTGTGAGAGAGATTTACAGGCGTGGATAAATAACTACACAACCGCGTCAGACTCCGCGTCTGAGCATATCAGAAGCAAATATCCACTGAGTAATGCAAAAATAAAAGTAAGTGAAAATAAAGCAAACCCGGGGCATTACTTTTCGGTTTTGCAGTTACAGCCCCACTTTCAGTTAGACCAAATGGTCTCTAGTATTAAGTTAATAACAGAGCTCAGTCCTCATCATAAAATAAAGGAATAATCATGAAAAAAATACACAGTTTAATTCGCGAGGGAAAACTTGCTGATGCTTTATTATGCTGCGCTACCGAGTTGCAAGATGAGCCTTTAAATTTTGACATTAGAAGTATTTATTCTGAATTACTTTGCATTAATGGCGAGCTTGAAAAAGCAGACAAACAACTCGACTTTATGGTGCAAAAGAACCCAGAGTTTGCTGTAGGTGCAGTTAACCTTAGACATTTAATTCGTGCCCAGCAATCGCGCGTAGATTTTTATCAAGGTAAGGGGATTCCTAAACTTTTTCATGAAGCCAATGAGCTAGATACCTTGTTTTTAAAAATGCATGTTGCTTTGCTTGAAGGTGAAACATCTGAAGCAGCCAGTCTTGCACAACAAATGGAAGCGCTTCGCTTGGAGAGTGTTGAAGACGAGCAATCAGCAATTCGAGATTTAGATGATAGCTTAAGTCCTTATTTAGAAGTGCTAGGCACGAATGGCGAGTTTTACCTGGCTAACTTTAATGAAATTGAAACATTAAAAGTAGAACCTGTAACGTCATTATTAGAGGGTATTTGGTTACGCGTTGAAATTACTATTAAAGACGGTCCATCAGGTACGGCTCACTTGCCACTAGTTTACGCAAACTCAAATACAGATCTTGAAAAGCTAGGCCAGGTATCTGATTGGGAAGAGCTGCAAGACGAATTTATTATAGGCAAAGGAATGAAAATGTTGTTTGTCAACGATGAAGCCATCACTGTTCCAAACCTTAAAATAAACGTCCTAGAAACAGCTGAGTAAGCATAGTAAATAATTATGATAGAGCATAAGCAGCAGCTTCAAGCATCCATTTTAGATAGGCTCATTGACGATGAGCCAGACTTTCAGGGTGCCCCATCTCGTACTGAGGGGATCAGCATTAGTGAGCTGAGAAAAAATGTACGCAGAGACATAGAAGCGCTGCTAAATGCGCGAATTCAATGGCACACTTGGCCAGCACAATATGCAGAGTTAGCAACATCCTGCTTATCGTATGGTTTACCTGACTTTTCGAGTATGTCGGTGAGCTCTCACGAAGGGCGGGCACTGCTATGTGAAACCGTTAGAAATACAATTTTGAAATTTGAGCCTCGGTTTATTGAGGTTGAGGTATTTACTGACGATGAAGTACCCGTAAATAGAGTATTAAACTTGCGAATAAACGCTTTACTATATGCAGATCCAGAGCCAGAGTTTATTAGCTTTGACTCTGAAGTTGAGCCTGTGAACTTAGGGATGAAGATTATAGAGGCTTCTTTATGAACGATGAATTATTAAAATATTACAATCGTGAATTGGCGTTTGTTCGTCATATGGGTAAAGACTTCTCTGAAAAATACCCTAAAGTTGCAGGGCGATTAAAGCTAAGCGATGATCATATTGAAGACCCTCATGTATCTAGATTAATTGAATCGTTCGCATTTTTAACGGCTAATATTAGGCAAAAGTTAGATGATAGCTTTCCTGAGCTTACTGATGCTTTATTAGGGCAAATGTTACCTGACTATCAAGCGCCTATTCCTTCAATGTCGGTGGTTAAATTAGAGGCTGAAAACCTCTCAACCACGGGAGTAGTCATTCCAAGAGCGAGTGAAGTTGAAACAAATGTTGAGTCAATGAAGCAATGTAAGTTTCAAACCTGTTATGAAACTTACTTATGGCCTGTTGAAATTACCAGTGCGCAATTTGATAACAGTCCTTTTGTGGCACCAAAACCACGTTGGCATGAGAAAGCAAAGTCAATTTTCAAACTTGAGCTAACCGGTGAATACCCGGGTGTATCACTGGCTGAAACTGGGCTGGAAAAATTACGATTATTTATAAATGGCCAATGGCATCATACGCTTAAAGTGTATGAATTATTGTTTAAGCACGTTATTGGCATTGCTTTTGATAATGGTGATGAGGGAATAAAGTACCTTTCTAAAACTCAACTTAAAGCGGTTGGCTTTGATGCAAATGAAGCGGTTGTACCGTATTCGCAGCGATCAAGTGCCGGCTATCGCTTACTCGTCGAAAATTTTACCTTTCCTGAAAAGTTTCGTTTTTTTGAACTTGAAAATATTCACTCATCGTTGCCTAAAAATTCTAATAAATGCACAGTGTATATTTATCTTGATGCTGAATCTTCAGAGCTTGAAAAGCAAGTAGACAAAGACATGTTCTTGATGGGGTGTACGCCCATAATTAATATGTTTGAACAAGAATTAGAACCTATTCGCCCTGAACTGAGCGAATACGAATACCAATTAACGCCGCGTTATATGGACTCTGAGATTTCAGAAGTAATTGGTATTTCAGAAGTAATTGCCTTTGATCATAAGGGAAATAAACAAATAGTTTGTCCGTTTTATGGACAAACTCATCCACGATACCAAGGCCATGATGATTTGTTTTGGCATATCCGCAGAGAAACTGCCTCATGGGCAGGGGGTTATGTTGAGTCAGGCACCGAATCGTTTCTATCATTGGTAGATGCACGATTTGAAAATAGCGCTATGGATTATGCTGAAGGGAACACGGTCCTAACCGTACGTGCTAATTGCAGTAATCGAAACCTCCCTGCAAGCATGCCTTTTGGAGACGATGAGCTAGGCTTATTGATGCCAGAACGCGGTGATGTAATTAAAAAAATTAGGTGTTTAATTCCATTTACTCATGCAGTTAGACCGATATTAGCCGATGCAACTCGTTGGCAATTAGTTAATCATTTAACGCTCGACGCGTTTAGTGGAGATGATGCATGTAATAAGCTTAAAGAAGTGCTACGCCTTTATGATTTTAGAGCATCTCCGCAAACAAAAGGCCTTATTGATAATATTTACCGTGTGGTTGTAGAACCCGCAACGGCTCGTGTTGTGCAAAAAGGGCGAGTAAGCTTTGCAACGGGAAGTGAAATTGAAATTACCTTCGCCAATGATGACTTTTCAGGTAGTGGCATGTTTTTCTTTGCCTCTATCCTCGATCATTTCTTTGCGCAATTTGCAGCAATTAATAGCTTTACTCGCGTTAGTTTAAGGTTAAAAGAACAAGAGCAAGTGTATTACCAATGGCCTGCGCGAGTTGGGGAAAGCCCGTTAATATGATCCAACATATTATTTCTCAAGCGTCACAAGTTGACTTTTATAAAGCAGTTTTCATTATTGAAAACCAGCTGAAAAAGCATGGCTTGGAGTATCGCTACGTAGGGTATGACAGTAGTCCAAAGCAAGAGTTAATTAAGTTTACCGCAACTCAAAAATTTGGTTACCCAGGTAACGCTATCACAAAATTAGAACAAGCAAGCTTTGAAGATGGCTTACATAAAGTCAACATGCAGATCTCTTTTATGGGACTAACGGGTTGCTCGGGCGCTTTGCCTCAATTTTATAGCGAACTAGTGATGCAGCGTCTTCGCTATAAAGATACAACTATGCGCGACTTTTACGACATGTTTAATCACCGTTTGGTGTCTTTATATTATCGAGCGTGGAAAAAATATAAACCGTCTTTAAATCATGTAAATAAAGATAAAAACAAAGATCCATACACGCAAATATTAGGGCTTTTAAGCGGCGGTTATGATGAACATCAGTTGCACTTTTCAGGCCTTTATAGCCGAAAAATTCGCAATGCTTTTGATTTAAAAAGTGTACTGAGCTCATATCTTGGCTGTGATGTTGTCATTAAACAAATGATAGGTAAGTGGCACGATTTGAAGCCACAAGAGCAAACATGTTTAGCAAGTGAACGCCTTTATGAGGGACAACATGCCCGCTTAGGTGTTGATACGGTAATTGGTAAAAAGATATGGGATATTTCTTCTAATATCGAGATCCATATCAGTACCCGCGATTTTGATAAAGCAAAATCCTTGTTACCTAAAGGCAAGTTATTTGAATTAGCTAAAAAAATTGTCAAAGACTATGCCGGCAATGCTATTTCATTTCGACTTGTTATTGAGTCAGATTTTCAACAACTTGATGCGGTGCAGCTGTCAAAAAGTGAATGCCAACTAGGCGCAAATAGCTTTTTAATGGCGAGTAAAAACACCCCTAAATTTAACCCTACTAAGTTATCGTTTAAAGGATAATTAAAATTAAAAGGAACAGTGTATGTCAACGATGACATTAAACAAATTAGTTGAGAAACTAAGCCCAGATTGTAGAAAGAGCTTAGAAGCAGCGGTCGCAATTTGTAATAGCCGCAGCCATTTTACGGTTGAATTAGAGCATTGGCTGTTAGCTATGATTGAGCAGCAACTAGACGATGTTAGACTCATATTCGGTGCTTTCGATATTGATATTGATCAGGTAAAGCAAGATTTAAATCAATCATTAGAGTCATTTAAAACGGGCAGTGATTCGTCGCCTAGTCTGTCGGTACATGTTACTACTTTACTTAGACAATCATGGTTAAGCACCAGTATAGAATTTACTGATGAGCAAATTCGCAGTGCTTACGTTATTTATACGCTTACAAAAGACGATACCTTGTCTAGTTTAGTAACGCGTTGTAGCAAGCTTTTCAATAATATAGAACCTGGACAACTACTACATGCATGGCCTGAAATTGTTGCCCAATCGCAAGAACGTAATACCACCACTGCAAGTGCTACAACACCTGCAAATGGTTCATCTAAAACACCAAGCTTAGATCAATTTACCGTAGATTTAACCGCTCAAGCAAAAGCAGGAAAAATAGACCCAATTTTAGGTCGTGATTTCGAAATACGTCAGATGGTAGATATTTTAACTAGACGTCGTCAAAACAATCCAATATTAACGGGTGAAGCGGGTGTAGGTAAAACCGCTGTGGTTGAAGGACTTGCCCTAAGAATCGCTCAAAAAGATGTACCTGCAGTATTACAAAACGTTAAGTTGCACAGCCTAGATTTGGCTTTGCTGCAAGCGGGTGCGGGCATGAAAGGTGAATTTGAAAATCGTTTAAAGTCGCTAATTAATGAAGTGAAAAACGCTGTTGATCCTGTGATTCTTTTCATAGATGAAGCTCACACTATGATTGGTAGTGGCGGACAAGCAGGTCAAAATGATGCTGCTAACTTACTTAAGCCTGCTCTAGCAAGAGGGGAGTTACGCACTATTGCAGCAACAACTTGGGCTGAATATAAAAAGTTTTTTGAAAAGGATGCTGCACTAACACGTCGCTTCCAAGTGGTTAAAGTTGAAGAGCCAACACCAGAAAAAGCGGTTGCTATGCTACGTGGTTTAGTTCCTGTGATGGAAAAACATCATAAAGTGTTTATTTCAGAGCAAGCACTTGAAAGTGCAGTGCATCTATCGCACAGATACATTACTGCCAGACAACTACCCGATAAAGCCGTTGCATTGTTAGATACGGCATGTGCTCGTGTTGCTATGAGCCAAGCATCGACACCTAATGCGATTGAGCAGTTAATAAACAGGCTTAGTGAAATTGAAGCGCAAGTTTTAATGTTAAATCGTGAGCAAAAAACTGGTTTAGATCATAGTGAACAATTATCAGCACTTAAATCTGAACTAGTTGAGATTGAACAGCAACTTGAACCATTAAATGAGCAGTTCAATGTTGAGAAGGATATAGTTGCCGAGTTAAACCAAGCGCTAGAATCGATTAACACCAACGATGCAGACTCTTCTGCTGAAGTACTTGAGCAGTTAAAAGAAAGCAAGCTTAAGCTAGCCTCGTACGAACATAATATGGTGCATTGGCAAGTTGATGAAGAGTTGATTGCACAGGTTATTTCTGATTGGACTGGTATTCCTGTTGGTAAAATGCATGAAGATGAAATTCATGGCATTTTAAATTTAGCTGAGCAAATGAAACAGCGCGTAGTTGGCCAAGATCATGCACTTGAACTTATGGCTAAAGTGGTACAAACCTCCCGTGCGCAGCTAGCAGACGAAAGTCGCCCTAATGGTATATTTATGCTGGCAGGACCAAGCGGTGTTGGTAAAACAGAGACCGCACTTTCACTAGCACAAGAAGTGTATGGCAGTGAAGATAACGTAACAGTTATTAACATGTCTGAGTTTAAAGAAGAGCATAAAGTGTCATTACTACTTGGCTCACCTCCAGGTTATGTTGGTTATGGCGAAGGCGGTATTTTAACCGAAGCAGTAAGAAGAAAACCATACAGTGTAGTGCTACTTGATGAAATGGAAAAAGCCCATCCAGGCGTGCAAGATATTTTCTATCAAGTATTCGATAAAGGTACGATTAAGGACGGCGAAGGTCGCGATATCGACTTTAAAAATACCATCATTATTATGACCTCAAATGTGGGTACTGATACCACAATGAGTTTATTTGAAGATGAAGAAAGTAAGCCGAGTATTAAAGGTTTATTAAAAGCATTACAAGATGATTTATTAGGCGCATTTAAACCCGCATTTTTAGGGCGCATTAATGTTATTCCTTATATTCCGTTAAGTGATGAAATTCTGACCCAAATTGCAGCACTGCAAATTAGCAAAATTATTAAGCGTGTTAAAAAGCATTATGATGCGCAATTAACGTATAACGATGACGTGATTGAGCACATTATTGCTAATTGTCAAAATGCTGGTTCGGGTGCAAGAAATATTCACACCATATTACAGAATAAAGTACTACCACTATTGTCTGAAATTTTGCTTTCGAGCATGGTTGATGGTGAAAAAGTGACATCTATCTCATTGTTAATTAAGGATAATGAGTTTGATATTGAGCTAACTAAAGTTAATTTAAAATAACCTGTTTTTATGGTTGTTTCTTTAGTTTTAGAGCATTATAATTCGTGTGTCTTATATAGAAACATGGAATTTTTGAGACATTGTCTTCATCTAGGGAAAGGAATTCTGAAGACCTTTTCATTGCTGTTTTAGAGATAATGATTTCAAGGAATTTTGGGTAACCAAAGTAAACGAATCCACATAATGGATAATATTGTTTAATAAAAAGGAGCATTATCAAATGCAAGCAAATACATATTTAAAATACGGTTCAATCAAAGGCGAAACTACTGCCGAGTCTTTCAAAGATTTAATTACAGTTTTATCTTTAGATTGGAACGTTAGCCGTGAAATTAGCTCAGCGACTGGTACAGCGATGGATCGTGAATCTAGCTCTACTCGTCTAGGCGACGTGACTATTACTAAGCTTCAAGATAAAGCATCTCCGGATCTTTTCAAAGAAGCAACTATTGGTAAAGGTCTACCTGCTGTTTTTCATATCACTAAACAAGGTGATAAAGTTGAAGAAATCATGAAAATCGAACTTACAGATGCCATGATCTCTAGCTACTCAGTATCAGTTCAAAACGACCGTCCAATTGAAACAATCACTATCAGCTACACTGAAATGATGATGACTGTTACACCAACTGACGATCAAAACAACATCACTGCACCACTAGTATATGGTTACAGCGGTGTTAAAGGTCAACAAATGTAATATTTGTTACCCGATTGTAGCTCTGGGCTTATGCTCAGAGCTTTTTTTGATCTTCAGGATGGGAAAAGCAAGGAATGCAAAAAGCAACACAAGATAAAAACGTAATTCAAATTAGTACCCCTGTTGGTAAAGACGCCCTTTATTTAACACGCTTCGTTGCACAAGAAGCCATGTCAGATTTGTTTGTTATGTCGGCCAATATGTTCACCATAGGCCAACAAATTGCACATGAAGATCTGGTTGGCAAACCGGTATCGATAAAGGTAAAAAATGCCGAAGGTAGGGGAGAGCGTTATTATCACGGTATTGTGAGTCAGCTTGTTTCTAACGGCAGCCGCACTGCAGACGTTGACGAACAAAAAAATTACATTGATTATCAAGCTACCATTGTGCCTTTTGCCGCTTCTATGCGTAATCGCAAGAACAGCCGCATTTTCCAAAAGAAAACAATAAAAGATATATTTGCTGATTTGTTTGGCCAACACAATGTGGCTTTTTCAGATAAAACCAGTAAAACCTACCCCAAATACGAATACTGTGTGCAATATCAAGAGTCAGATTTTGACTTTATCCAACGCTTATTACAAAGCGAAGGTATTTTTTACTTCTTTGAGCATACAAAAAGCAACCATACATTAGTTTTGGCAGATGATATCACTGCCTATGAAACATGTGGTGAGGCTAAAGTTGTTCATTCAACTGGCCATTTAAGCGAATCTCATGTTTCGCGTTGGCAAGGCGGATTAAGCTTAGCGCCAGGAAGCTTTAAGCGCTTAGGCTACGATTTTAAACAGCCGTCGCGTTACCCTGATGCAGAGCAAGCAAATGCCGAGTTACCTACGCAATCGGTATCAGAAATTTTTGAATATACAGCAGAAGCAGAGTGTCATCCTCGCGCGGCTAATTTGGCATCTGTACAATTAGAGTCGCTACAAAGAGATATGAAGCTCTCAAGCGGGCGTAGTGACTGCCGCTCATTTTCTGTTGGTAAACTGTTTAGTTTCAAAAAACATGAAGACCCACGCCTTGAAGGTAAAACCTTTGCCATTACCTCGATGATGACATCGATTGTAGTACCAAACCAATCAGGCGCTTTACAATCATCAAGTGATGAAGTGTATTCTAACCACTTTGAATGTGTGCCAAAAGACATTCCATACAGAGCGCAAGTGAGCAAAAAGAAACCGGTTATCAATGGCGTACAAACAGCTATAGTAACGGGTGATAGCGCCGATGAAATTATGATTGACCAATATGGCCGCGTAAAGGTGCAATTTGATTGGGATCGTGAAGGTAAAAAAGATTCTAAAAGTTCATGTTGGATCCGAGTTGCACAAAACTGGGCCGGCAAAAAGTGGGGCGCATTTTTCTTCCCTCGCGTAGGACAAGAAGTTCTGGTTGATTTTATTAATGGCGACCCAGATCAACCTATTATAAGTGGTGCTGTTTATAACGCAGACTTAATGCCTCCGTACGCTTTACCGGGCGAAAAAACGCAAAGCGGTATTAAAACTCGCTCAACTAAAGAAGGTGGAGCAGATAATTTCAATGAGCTGCGCTTTGAGGATAAAAAAGGCAGCGAGCTTGTGTATATGCAAGCCGAAAAAGATAAACAGCTTTACGTTAAAAACGATCAAAACGAAAAAATAGATAACGATCGTAATGTTGAAATTCTTAATAACGACAATCTCAACGTTACAAAAAACCGTATTGCGGAAATGGGTGAAAACGACACCTTAAAAGTAGGTAAAACACTTAATATTGAAGCGGGTGACGAAATAGTGATAAAAACAGGCTCTGCGCAAATTAAAATGAGCAGTAGTGGCAATATCACTATTGAAGGTACAAACATTGATATTAAAGGCAGTAATGTAAAAGTAGATGGCAGTGCCATTACCTTATCTGCTGGTGTAATTAAGTTAAATTAATGATGGAAATAGTCAATAACTTTCAATCAGGATTCAGAAACGGCATTGCAAATAACGGGCACGTTGTTTACTGCCGCTATGGTTTACCGCATTTAGTGTGTTTACCAATAAATAGGCCAGATGATCCATTATTAAGCCCTGCTTTAAGTCATTTAAAAGCTATGAATGGCTATTATGCACAGCAGTTTTTTATTCATTTAAGTGATTCACTTAATAGTGAAAATGTAATTTCAAATTTATATCAATATGCAACTCAAAGCACAGTGGCACTTGCTGATCACAGTAAAGATGAGCTAATTGAAGAAATTTCGCTATTAGTGACGACTAACAAGCTACTAGTTATTCCACTGTATGAATAGCATTTCATAAACAAGCAAAGATACGACAAGGAGTCAAAATGGGTAAACCCGCTGCTACAATTGGTCATATGCATGTATGCCCTAAAGTGACCGCTAAAGTTCCACATGTGGGTGGACCTATAGTTGCCGGCTCTGGCAATGTGTTAATAGGTGGCATGCCCGCGGCGCGCAAAGGCGACATGATAGTGTGTATTGGCCCGCCAGATAGCGTAAAAACAGGCTCGGGGAGCGTTAAAATTAATGGCAAACCCGCCGCCAGAATGGGCGATGATAGTGGCCACGGCGGAAAAATCGTTGTTGGCAACCCAACTGTTTTAATTGGTGGCTAACTTTGCTAGCGACCTATTTAAGTGATCATCAAGCACAATTACTACAAATTAGTAACGCTCAATTGTGCCCGTTTACGTGTGTAGGTCATGTTCGTTATTTAAGAAAAACCCTATTAGAAAGCTGTTGGGTAAACGCAAAAAACAATAATCAGAAAAATAATTTTGAATTGCCCACCACTGAGCAACTAGTCGAAATAATAACTAACACTAAAAACGATGAATTAGTTGCCCAAGCATGTATTGAAGTCATGGCAAACTTGCCACAAAATAAAAATATTATATTTATAAATGAACTGCTTAATCAGCCAGCGCTGAGTGCTTTTTTTAAAATCATTATAAATAAAGTGGTTATTCAACAGCATAGCTTTAACTTAATTCGGCTATTAAATTTAAACACCTTGTTTTTTGCTTACAGTGCTGATGATGAAATTCCGCCGCAAACACTGGTCACTATAAATCAAATTACCAGCCTTGCGCAGCACCACGGGCCACAGATATTAACGGCTATTTTTGATGCATTAAGTGAGCAAGCCCATCTATCACCCTTAATGTCGTTATTTTTGTTGTCATTAAATTTTGAGCAAGTAAACAGCTTAAGCAATCATGCCAGTAATATCTTATCGGTTGATCAAACATTGCATATTTTATTACAAAGCGGTTTTGTAAAACTGATTGTTTTAGCTAATTCTTTGCTACCACAGGTAGAGCAACCCGCGTTAATTATTGCGCTAATAAGGCGCATGTTAGGTGATAAACTCGATCAGCTAGTTGAGTACGATATTCAACGACTTGCTTGGCAAGGCGATGAAAGCGCGTTAATAAATTTTCAGCAGCAGTTAAAACATAACTGGCCTAAATATGAAACCGCCATGTCGAGTTTACGATTGATTGCAGGACACCCTCTTGATGAAGTGCCTAATGCCATTTATTTATCAGCCATGGATAGCTATAGCCAAGGGGTGTTTAACTTATATCGCTATTATCAACACCTCGCTGCCAATAAAGCTCAGGACGAGGTGGCATCATGAGTGCATTTTCAATAGAGATGGTATGCTTTTCTGCCCCAAATATTAGCAGCGTAGATGCATTATTATTTGATGATAACAGTGCTGTTTTTAATGAACTGCAATGGCAGTCTTGGGATGCCTGTGTTTACGATTGCATAATTAAATCTAAAGAATTAATGGCAGAAGTCACAGACAGCACATTGCCGATGATCTGGTTACTACCAGCGTTATCATTTAAAGATGAGCTAAAACAGTTATTAACTCAGAGCTTACAACAGTTATACCCCGATCATAGCAATGAGCTTATTTTTCATGGTGCAACAGCCGCGCACTCTGCTATAGCTTTGGCCGGTGAAAAAAAATGGCAAAAATTCAATGTAATTGCTTTAGATGCAACCTTTAAAGCAAATAAACAGCAGCAGTTTGCTTATCAAGGTGTAGGTGGCGCGTTGGCCCTAGTTGAAATGGTGCCTTGTGGGTGGTCGCAGGTAAGCCATGAAATTGCAGCATCTATTGATTTTAGCAAACATAATCAGCTAGCAGGTATGCTTACGCGGTTAGCTGAAAAAACAGAGAATAAGATAGATCTAATTTTTGCACCAGGAAATGGGGTAGATGATGATAGTTGGCTAAACAATTTACAGCTACTTACTAGCTTAATTGATGAGCACACTTATTACGAACTACCCAATTATAAATTAGGGAAAATAGGCGCACTAGAAGGGTTGGTTAATTTGTACCAATTAACCACAAGCCCTGCAATTGTTGAGCATTTTAGTCATGCATTAATGCTTTCACAGGAGCAAGCTAAGCATCAAGGTGCAGCATCATACTTATGGATAAGTGAGGAAGTACACAGCTAATGCAAAGTAATACCGTTGTTTTACAGGGAATAAGTTACCCAATTTGCCTCGTTGCAGGTAAAGGTTCTGCGCCGTCGGGCTTTGTTGCTGTAGCAGCTAACACGCCGGAAAGTGCCAAAAATCAAATTGCGCAAGTAGGTAGTGCGCTTACAAGCGACGCAGCTAAACGTTTAGACGTTATTAACTTGCTTAACCTTGCAGGAATAAACTGTTCGCGCGGTGCGTCAGCCCGTGAAACCGCGAGTGTATTAACCCAAGCCTTGGTTGCAGATAAAATTAGTTGTTATCACCAAAAAGCTAAGTCGGCCATTCAGGTAAGTGATAACACCAATAGCGGCGCAGCAGGTAAAAAGCCAAGTAGTAAGAGCAGTTCAACAGCCTCAGGTAAAAGTGCCTCTCAAGCGCCGGCTAAAAATAGTGGCGGTGCAAGTAATAATACCCCAAGTGAAGAACCAATCACCAAACAAGAGTGCCGCTCTGATCCAGTTTCTATGCTCTCAGGTGAAGAAATCTTGCCGCTTATTGATTTCACCTTAGCAGGTAGCAAACAATTAATTTGGCGACGCCTATACCGTTCATCGCATGCGGATGTATGCAGTGTAATGGGTAATGGTTGGCGACATGACTTTATGGTGCAGTTAACTGAGCACTATTTACCGCCACCTAAAGTAGGTCCAAAGCAAAAAGGCACCTACTGGTTAGAATACCAAGATGAGCATGGCGCTAAACACCGTTTTGAAAAAGTAAAACCGGGGCAATCGAGCTATCAGCTAAGCAGTAATTTAGCGCTGCATTACCAAACAAATGGTAAGCAAGTATTGGTAACGCCAGATGATCAGCATCTTACGTTTAAAGCCGGCGAAAACTCATGGTTGCTCGAAAAAGTTATTAATGAAAAAGGCCAAAGTATTGGTTTTTATTACGATGCGAAAGAGCGCTTGCATCGCGTTGAGGTAAATAAAGCGCGTGGCTGTATTTTAAAATATAACCCGCAAGGGTTGCTGGCAAATATTTCGGCTTACCGTACAGATGATAACAACAAGCCAGTATTACTTACGCCGTTACTTGCGCAATATGATTATGATGAAAACAAAAACCTCGTTCGCGCGACCAATCAGCAAGGTGAAACAGAGCATTATGGCTATAACGCCGCTAACTTATTAACTAAGCGTACTCGTGCCAGTGGTTTTAGCCATCATTTTGAATGGGACAGTTACTCATCGAGTGCTAAATGTATAAAACAATGGGGCGATAACAACACCTATACATATCAGTTTGAATATAATTTAGACGCTGGTGAAACAACCTGTATAGACTCGCGTGGGCATAAAGAACACTTTGTACATAATGCGCAAGGTAAGTTAGTTAAGCACACCGACCCTAATGGTAATGTGTGGCAATACGGCTATAACGCACAAGGTCAAAAAATAACGGAAATAAAGCCAGATAGTAGTGAAATAAAATACAGTTATACCCCTTATGGCCAGTTAGAATCAATAACGCAGCCAGATGGCAGTGTCACAAAATTTGCTTACAACCAATTGGGTCAGCGTGTATTAACCACCTTGCCTGATGGCCAAACCATTACCCGAAAATACAGCGTAGCGGGTTTACTGCAAAGTGAAACCTTTGGCGACGGTCGCACCGTACTTTACAGCTATGACAAATTTGGCCAGCTAACCCAACACATAAATAAAGATGGTCAAGTCACTAAATTTGTATGGAACGAGCAAGGCGAGCTTTTAGCCAAACACCATAACGATGAGCTTATTCGTTATAGCTACGACAGTTTAGGCCGTGTAAATGCCACCATTAATAACGCAGGTTTGCTGACTCAATATAAATACAATGAGCATGGCCAGCTTGCGCAAACCATTGCCTTTGACGAAAAAGACCCTGAGCACAAACAGCAGCAACATTTTAGTTACGACGATGCAGGGCGGTTAATTAGCTCAAAAAACAGTAAGGGTGATACCACCGAGCAACACTTTGAAGGGCTAAGCCAACCACATTGTGTTATTCAGCCCGATGGCAGCGCACTGCATTTAACGTACGATAAAGAGCGCAACCTAACCGCTATTGAGCGAAGCGACGGCCACGTATACCGCATAAGCTATGACGCAAACGAAAACCCAACGCAAGTTACAGGGTTTGACGGTACGCTGCAGCAGTATAAATACGATGCCTGTAATCGCTTAACCTCGGTCACACAAAGTAATAAACGCCATGTAAAAATTGAGCGCGATAAATTAGGCCGCGTGATTGCGCAGCATGCCAGTTTGGCAACCGATACGCACATCGTTAATAACGCCAATTACTACAGCTATAACCTGCAAGGTAAAATTACCCGTGCGCATAATGCACAATCAACTTTAAAGCAGCAGTTTGATAAAGGCGGGCGGTTACTGCGTGCTGAGCAAGTGCATAATCAGCAACAAGCGCATACCTTAAAATACAGTTACGACGACTTTGGCAGAAGGCAATCACTGACCTTACCAGATTCAAGTAAGCTTAAATATAGCTACAATAAATTTGGCCAGCTAAGTGCTATTCACTTACAGCAAGCCAATAGCACGGCTGTTGAACTTGCAGCGCTTAGCTATGACAGTCTAGGTAATATTCAAACGCAAAAGTTTGGTAATGATATAACCCTTACTCAACAGTTTGATGTATTTAACCGCTTAACACAGCAGCAGTTAACTCATCCTGCGCAAGCACTATTTGATACCTGTACGTACAATTACGACAGCGTAAACCAGTTGATTGCGCGTAAAGAGAAAGGCGTTAGTAGCCATAACATTAATTTTGAATACAACAGCCTAGGCCAGTTAATTCAACAAAATCTAGTAAGTTCTGAGAACACAAAAACTACCCAATACCAGTGGGATAGCTTTGGTAACCCAGTTAGCCAGTCAACGGTTCAAAATAACGATTTAACAGAGCAACAAACGACTCAGCTAAATGATGATAGCGATGCTAGTGACGTCAGCAACAAGGTTGAAAGTAATCAGTCAGAAAGCAC
Source organism: Pseudoalteromonas sp. meg-B1 (assembly GCF_003173795.1). Taxonomy (GTDB): domain Bacteria; phylum Pseudomonadota; class Gammaproteobacteria; order Enterobacterales; family Alteromonadaceae; genus Pseudoalteromonas; species Pseudoalteromonas undina. Next base: position 487,733 of record NZ_QGQU01000002.1, read on the forward strand.
ACGTAATATAATTCATAGTGAGTACAGTGATTCAAGTACAGCAACGGTTGCTAGTGAGCTAAGCGAAGACGATGGGGTTATTACAGGCATCACTGATGCAGACCGTTTAACCCACTTTGGCGACAGCGACTTTCATTATGATGAATTTGGTAATCAAATACGCGAAACCGGTAAAGGCATAAAAACCCGCCGTGAATACAACGCATTTAATCAGCTAAGTTGCTTTAACAACAACGGCACACTTACTCAATACGACTACGACCCACTGGGGCGTCGTATTGCCAAGCACACCGAGCAGGGCAAAATTGACTACATTTGGGATAACGACCAGCTCATTGGTGAATACCAACACGGTGAATATACCTGGTATATCAACCTGCCAAATCAATTTCACCCAGTCGCGCTGATTAAACAAGGTGAGGTGTACTACTACCACCTAGACCAACTGAATACTCCACGTTTTGTAACCAACAACAAAGCAGAAGTCGTGTGGGAAAACCAAGCCGATGTGTATGGTTTTGAGGAGCCTAAAGCCGAGTCTGACTTTAATAAAGAAAACAGCTTCACTCAGCCAATCCGTTTTCAAGGGCAGTATTTAGATGAAGAGAGCGGCTTTCATTACAACCGTTATCGCTACTACAGCCCCAAACAACAACGTTTTATAAACCAAGATCCAATTGGTTTGGTGGGTGGCATAAACCACTATCAATATGCACCGAATCCGGTGAATTGGGTAGATCCGTTTGGATTGAGTTGTAAGGAAAATGCCTGGAATACGTTCTTAAAAAATACCAAAGGGCATTTTAATAGCACCACTGAAGCTGCAGATAGCTACAAAAAGGTAAAAGAAGTTTTACTTACACCTAAAGCTGAGCGACCAGAACCGTCGACATATTTACCACAATCATATATAGATGCACATATAGCGCAGTTTAATCAACAAGGTGCAGGTTTTATTTCTATTCAAAGTTGGATGCTAAACCCTGAGTACCCCACTTTACCGCCAAGAAAGTTTGTAGGGCTTAAAAGTGAAATGGACGCTATTATCGCTAAATACACTCAATCAGGAAATGATTGGAGAATACTTAGAGATGAACTTAGTTTAGGCGAAAACACAGACTTAAGTAATGATGAAATTACTTATATTACAGTCGAACCTGGCGATGAGCGATTTGAGTATGATATTCCAAATGGTCGCGAAGGTGGTGCATACGATGGGGAATGGGTCCCAGGAGGCAAAACCAAAGGTGGTATCACAGAGGCCGCGTTAATTAATTCTGAAACTGTCGTTCATAATAACAGTCTTGAAGAGCTATCTAGTAATTTCGAAAGTACAGCAAAACTGCAATCCGATGAGGATGATAAAAAAATGGAATTGCACAAGGTTGCATGCTTTAAGAAAAATACAAAAGGTACAGAAGCAGAATATGATCGTCAATTGAAAGGGCAGCAAGACGGCATTAATGATATGACAGTGAAAAAATATCTAGATAATCGAGAGGCCTATACAGAAATCGGTCGAAAAGGAACTGGATCAGCACAGAAAAAATCCAGAGAACGATTTAAATCGAATTTAATAAAAAAATATAAAAAAGAGCTCAGAAAAACCGAAAAATTGAGAGGGGAAAAACTGACAATTAAAGCTGAATTATTGGCCAAAAAAGATATGAAAACACTCAATGCGCTCCATAATCCTGATATGGTTGCTGGTGGTAACGATGATAATGGCGATTTACTTGACTTAGGTGATGCGAGTGTTAATCAATCAATTGGTTCTCAATGGAAAAATAAAGGGGTTAACGATTTTGGAGATAAAGAGTCGTTAAGTCGAGTCGAAGCTATGGATGCTCAGGCTAAGAGTACGTTAGAAAAGTTGGGACCAGATGCAATGATGAATGTAAATTTACATAGGTGCTAGTAATGAATGAATATTTTGATGATTTTTACAATTATGAGGGGTTTGGCCCTTCAATTAAAGCAAGTATACCTAATCAAGAAACACTTGACTTTTATAAAGGTAGACTGCCAGAACGTTTAATAGAATATTGGAAAGAATATGGTTTCTGTGGGTGGGGAGATGGCATTTTTTGGCTAGTTAACCCTAGTGAGTACCATGACATTCTGCAAACGTGGTTGCAAGGAACTGAATTTGCTAAACGAGAAGAGCAAGGTATCGATAGTTATTATGTTATTGGGCGAAGTGCGTTTGGGGACTTAATTGTTTGGGGTAGCACATCTGGCCAGAGTATAGATATCAATTCAAATTTTGGTATGCTATTTCCTACCGATAATTCTACAGATTTAGAAGAAGATGGTGAAACATTAACGGTCGATTTATTTTTTGCATCAATGAGTAAAGAACCTCTAGATGAAAAAGACGTCGATGAGAAGTTATTGTTTGAAAGAGCCTACAAGGAACTAGGCCCCTTAGATTCTGATGAAATGTATGCGTTTGTACCTGCATTGGCCTTAGGTGGTACAAACAAACTAGAAAATCTAAAAAAGGTAAAGGTTATTGAGCATCTAAACTTTTTAGCTGACTTAGGTGAAAAACGGGTAATGGCTGATATTGTTGCTATGTCAAATGAGTTACATAAAAAGTAGATATGATTTTAGTAAGTTGCTAACTAAAAATATAAGTTGAGCAATTACACCTTTACTGTCATTGACTAAGAGATTTTACATGACAAATTTATTTGAAGTTTCGATAAAAAAAAATGAGACAAATAGCTTTTTTCGTGGAGAAAAAAACTATTTTGTAAGAACTCCCGATTTTGACCAGCATAATCATGGTGCAAACCTTGGCGGACATGTTGAATCTTTTTTAAGAGCGAGTAATGATAACGCTGAAGTTTTTGATAAAGCTTTTATAAAGTTTTTGGAGTCTCTAGAGGTAAATAAAGAAGATTTGACACACTTTATGGCAAATCTTTCAGCGTTTTTTGCATTAAAAAATAGAGGTAGATTGGAAGGTTCAACGCTCTTTAGAAGCCTCAATAGCAACGAATCAAAATTAGTTAAAAGCTATCTAACACAGATATCAAACAGTGAAATATATTTTAGTGAAAAGGATAGAATATATATACATGCAAATTTCATCTCTAAAAATGGTAATGATCTTTTATTAAATGTGCTGAAAGAAATAGATGGTATTAAATAAAGGTGGTATACGTTCTGGTTTTTAGACTAAAAATAAGCAGAAAACCTAAATCCCCAGTAGTTGATCACTAAACTGTGCAGTAATTTAAATAAACCTATATGGAAATAAAATGAATAAAATAAACACGGATGTAAATTACAGAGCAATGGCTGGTAATGCGCGATTAGTTATTATTGCCGAGTCGAGCCATAACCCCGTATCTTATAAATATGAGGCTATAAAGGCCTTAAAACAGCTTAAGGCGGCTGGTTTCACTCATTTTGCAATGGAAATGCTACCTACAAGAATAAAAGACAAAATAGATTTTTATCAGCGTACTGGTAAGGGGTTTGACGTAATCAAGCAGCACTTTAAATCAAAATGGAATTGGACTAATGCTTCAAGCACAGGATATGGGGAGTTAGTAAAAGCGGCTAATTCTCTCGGGATGAAAATTGTTCCTTTAGATATGCCTATTGAAATGATGGATGAGATTGACGGACGTTGTAATTGGGAGCAAGCAGACACCGGCTCATGTACTGACTCTCATATCGAACGAAACCATATGTGGGCAGATATTTTAAGTAAAAATTTAAAGTTAGAGGAAGGCTCTCGAATTGTTGCATTTATGCATAGGTATCATGCGTTTCATGCTGGCAATAAGCATATTGGAATTGACTCTATTATGTTAAATTCAAAAGTTAGTCGTATCAGTATCATAGAGTACATCGGTGGATCTACCTGTATTGACAATGGTATTTGTAAGGGGGAGGCTGATGTCGAAAAACCATTAAGGGAAACTTACTTTTATAGGAAAGGAACGTATATACCTTCGCCTTTACCTTCTTACACAGTTCATATTCCTGAAAAAGTCATTTTAAGGAAATGATGATATGGCTAAAATTTTATTATTATTGATTCTTATAGTGCCTTCTATTCATGCCGCTGGCCCTCGATGGGATAATTCAATAGATATAAATGCTCCAGATTTGACTGTATCAGCTGCCGCAGAGCAGTGCCATAAAAGCTTAATTAACGCGCCTGAGTATCTCGAAGAGTGGTGTGAAAAAGCTTATGAAATGGGATACTGGAAGGCACTGGTTACACTAAGCCTTCATAATGGAGATGGAACTCGATTATTAAAGGAGGCCAAAAAGCGGGTTGCGGCAAAAGAGCCAAAAGCTTATTCAACTTTAGCTTGGTTATATGGCAGTGGTATGTTTGTGGAGCAAGATATTAATTATGCTATTTCCCTTTACAAAGAATTTTTAGCATTAGATGCAGAATTGCCAAATTCGTTAGTTGCGGCTGCGCACTTTAAGTTAGCAAACTTATATGAATCGCAGCAGAATTGGCTTGCAGTAAATGAGCATGCACAATATGTTATTGACCACAGCCCTTTAGCTTATGATAAAGAACGAGCTGTTGATTTGTTAGAGTTAGCTAAAAAAGAAATTTTGATTAAGAATAAATCATTGAATAAAAACTGATACAAAAAGGAGCTATAAACGCTAAATTTAAGGCGCTATAGAATTATTATGGAACAACAACACCAACACACACTAACCAACCTTGTATACGATATTTACGAGGATCCAACCAAAATTGAAGAGCATCAAGAGCTTATTCAGCCATTACTGAGCGATTTAGTTGCAACTGCCCCTGCAGGTTTTGAGGGCATGGCGACGATGATTAATATTCATATTTCAAACGGGTTTAAGTTTAAAAACCCTAAAATACAGAAGTTTGAGCTTGAGTCAGGCTTATTAAAGCTTAAAACCTACCTTCAAAAAATAAACCTTTAATTAGTTTCGTAATTGCCAATACTCTCGGCGCAGTGTGTTGGCTGTAATCAAGGATGATAAATGACTCTTATAAACACCTGCATTTTAATGCTGTTTTTACAGCCATTATTTGTTTATTTAGCACTTTTTAAACAGTCAAAATATAGCGTTGAGCCAAAAAGCTCGTTAGATAATGAAGATTCAATGTTTTTATTTATCGCCCCTGGCTTATCGGTTTTTTACCTTGATCAGTTTTGGGTCGCGCTGCTTTATTTAGGTAGTGTGTGCTTATTGGGTGTATTGCTAGCTAAAATTGTAGAAAGCAAAGCAAACAAGCGATTGACCAGAGATGATTCAATAGGGTTTATGGTCGCCAGTTTTATCTTTTTTGGAATGATAAAGTTAATTATTGTCGCGGTAGCGTATTTTTTTACCGATGACGCTTCGAGCGCGATAATAGAAGATTTAAGCCCAGCTAAAGAGCCCTCATTGACGATTAGCCAAATGTTTAGTGTGGATTATTTGTATAGCCAGTTTAAACCTACGGTTTATTTTTTAGCATTAATGGTAGTGACCTTAGTGCTTAAAATTATTGAATACAAGTTTTCTTTGAAGGAGGCGCTTTCAGGCATCCTTATTATGCTAAGTGCTATATTAGTAGGTATTTCTCCACTATTTGGAGAAGCTTATATATTAGGCTTAATTGCTAACTTTTTTATTTTTTTTATAGTGTGCTCTACATGTATCGAAATAGACAAAATAGGGGATGCATCGGGTGGCGCTATTGCTATTTTATATGGCTATATATTAATGATGGGGCTAGGGTTTAGCATTATATGTAAGCTGGTTTATGAATTGTTTTTTTAGGGAAAGATTTCTGCTCATTTTTTGCTCTAAATGCTTGCAGTACGCTTTGTACCCAATTAGAATAAATTTTAGTTGAAATGGGCAATTTCATTAACGCTGATAGTTAAGAGTTTAAAACGTCATTAAATAGCAATACGACACGTGTATTTTGAGTTTAATAGTTTGGAGCTTGTATATTTTGTTATCGCGTTTTAAAGCTTACTTTTTGGTAGTTGTATCTATTACTATTATTTTTACTACAACACAGGCTTGTGCAGGTATATTTGGTTTTTTTAATAAGCAAGATTTTGTTTTATCGGCTCCGATAAAAGGGCAATTATTAGATGAAGGGCAGCCTATTGCAAATACTAAGGTTGTACGTGCGCTTACTTATGGTGATGAATATAAAGATGAAGCAATAACCGATGATAATGGTTTTTTTACCTTCACAGAAAAATCTATAAAAACGAGTAAGCCTGCAAACATGTTTGATAATGAATCACTGGTTCAACATGTTTATTTAGAAAATGGTACGCCTGAGGGCGTTGTTCTTTGGTACATAACCGTGTCTATGCACGAGGGGAGTGATACCCTAAAAAGCTTACTCGCTGACTTAGAGTGTGATATTGCCAAAGACCCACAAACATACGACATACCTATAGAAGAAGCGCCAGAGAACTTCTTTACGGTATATGGTGCATGCATTTGATTTATTGGAGATTATATTTTTGATGGAGCGGTTTAAGTTGCCATTACTCATTGTAGTTGTGGCTATTCTAATTTTATTTACTACAACACAGGTTTTTGCAAATATGTTTGGTTTTTTTAGTAAGGAAGATTTTGTGTTATCAGCTCCAGTTGAAGGGCGTTTGCTTTTTGACGAGCAACCTGTTGCTGGTAAAAAGGTATTTCGTAGACTAAATTATGGCGATGAATATATTGATGAAGTAACAACAAGTAGTGATGGTCGTTTCTCTTTCCCTAAAAAAGTTATCAAAACATCAAAGCCATCAAACATGTTCGACAACGAATCTGTTATACAACACATATACACATTAGATGAGAATGCAAAGGAAGTTACTATTTGGGCTGTTAGGCTATTTCCTTATGAGCATAAAGATACGCTAACCAAATACTTAAGTAATTTGGTTTGTGATATCGCAAATGAGCCAGAAACATTTGATATAGCTGCTAAAGATAATAAGCAGCATACATTTGCAGTTTTTACCACCTGCAAGCTCTAACGTTTAAAACCAATAAAAGGATTTAAAATGAATACGTTAACACCTACTCAGGCAGTCCAATTAGCTTCACTTGCTTATGATGCTAAAGAATTAAAAAATACAAAACTATTAAATGGGCTATTGCATGCATCCTTGCGAGATCAGTTTGATTTTTCTATCAATAATAGATCCATACAAGGTGTGTCAGGCGGGTTTTTCTCTCATTTATTTGGTTTAAGTACTGGGTTTGGCCTTGTTGCACACGGTAAAAATTCATTTCAAGGTGATTCAGTAATCACTATTCGCGGCACGGCTTCTCTTAGAGATGGCCTAACAGATGCACATTTTGGGTTAAGCGGTGGCTCTAACGGCAGTATGGTACATGCTGGGTTTAATAAAACCTTTTATAGTATGAAACCTGCACTACAAGAGTTCGTTGCTGCTAACATTCGAGACAAAATAACCGGCTGTGTTCATATTGTTGGCCACAGTTTAGGTGGGGCACTGGCTACGCTTTCTGCTGATTGGATAAAAGCAGAGTATTCGTTACCCGTTAAATTATATACATTTGGCTCGCCAAGAGTGGGGCTTGATAACTTTTCACGCGCTGCTACTTCTCGTATTGATAAAATATACCGCTGTACACACGGTGCTGATCCGGTTACAAAAGTGCCTTTGTGGCCATTTTCACATGCGCCCTACAATGGCCAAGAAATTCGTCTTGATAATGGTCAGGGCCTTAAAGGCGCAGCACACAAGTTAAGTGGTACGCCAGGCTATGTTAATACTGCAAACAGTAATGATTGGGGCAATTTAACTGTAAAAGCAAACCACTTTTTAAGCACGCCAGTACGCTTAAAGTTTGAAGACAGAAACCAAGCTTCATTTAGTTCACACTGGGCAGATAAACTGGGCGCTGCGTTAGTTACCTTATTAAAAGATTCGGGTTACTACAGTGCTGTTGCGGCACAAGCAGCCATAGGTACAGGCTTAACTTTTTACGATATGCTCGCGCGAACGCTTGATAAAATAGCCAAAGCGTCAGCCTCATTTGCAACGCAAACCTTAGGTTTACTCGGCCACATGCTAGTGTTTGCTGGCAAAGTTATTAGTAAAGCCGTAGAGCTGACTTACAGTTTTATTAAATCAGTATTTGACTCAACTCTAGGGGCATTATATCGTGCTGCACGAGAAGGCTTAAATGGTCTAGATTAAGGTCTTATAAGCCTTAATCTCGCTCTAACAAAATGGCACCACTTTGGGTTTCACCTAAGTGGTCGTCTTTGTTATAAATAGGGCACTTACTCATTGATAAACACCCACAGCCAATACAGCCATCAACCCGTTCACGTAGACGTTGCATATAAGCAATGCGCTCATCAAGCTGTGCTTGCCATTGTTTTGAAAGTGCAGACCAGTCTTTTTGGGTAGGTGTGCGCTGCTCTGGTAACGTTGCCAGAGTTTGTTTAATTTCTTCCAGCGTGATCCCCATCGCTTGTGCTGCTTTTATAACTGCTACTCGCCTTAGTACATCTGGTTTAAAGCGTCGTTGATTGCCACTGTTTCGCCAACTGCGTATTAGCCCTTTATTTTCGTAAAAGTGCAGTGTAGATACCTTAACGCCACTGCGTTTAGCGACAAACCCAACCGTTAAGTTGGCTTCAGTAAGCTTTTTTTGTACCGCCATCACTTTAATTCCTTTTAAAAATTAAATTATTTCTTATTGACCTGAACTTAACTTGAGGTTTTAAGCTTTGCTCCATCATAAGAAAAGGAGCTAACCCAATGCAAGAAAAATCAGCACACAATATCGCAATCATATATTCAAGTGGACGTAAAAATGGCAATACTACCGCGCAAGTTAATGCCTATAGTAAGCAACAAAGCGGCATTGTTTTTTGCTTAGATGATTATGTTATTTCACCTTATCGCTACGATAAGCAGTATCACAATGATGATTTTTATAATTTGTTTGAAGTGTTACTTCGCTACGAACATTGGGTGTTCGCATCGCCTGTGTACTGGTATAACACCACGCCAAAAATGAAAGCATTTATAGATAGGATCACAGATTACATGGATGATGAGGCGTTAAAACCGAAGCTTAGAACTTTACGTCAAAAGCAGTTTTCACTGCTGTCTAATGCCGCATCTCCCTCTGCGCCAGACGCATTTATCGATATGTTTAAACATACCTTTAATTATTTAGGAATGACTTTTAAAGCGCATTCACATGTTCAGGCTAGTTAATCACGTTAAATAGCGTTAGGCTAAACAAAAAGTAAAAAGGATGATGTATGAAAACGTTACTTATTGGCTCAAGCTTACTTTTGGCTAGCTTTAGTACTCTTGCTGCAGAGCCTGCGCCTGTTATTAAAGACTATGGTTATTTTTATAATGTGCACGAGCATAAATCTGATTTAAGCCAAGCGCAGTTTAAAATTGCCTTTGATGTAGGAGATGGCGCTGAAAAGGGCGTGCAAAATAATCATATTAATTCGTTAGCGCGATTTATTAATATGCATGTGGCTCACGGCGTAAAACCAGAAAATATTCAGCTTGCGCTGGTGGTACACGGTGGAGCCAGCGTTGATGTACTGCAAAACAGTGATTATAAAGCTCGGTTTGAAAAAGATAACAAAACCGAATCTTTAATTAAACAGCTGCTTGCTAATAACACGCAGGTATATGTATGCGGGCAGTCGGCAATGCATATGAAGGTAGCAGCAGATCAGCTTATACCTGGGGTGAAAATGGCGCTTTCAGCGATGACAACCCACGCCCAGTTACAGCAACAAGGCTATACATTGAATCCGTTTTAATGAATATTCTGTGTTTTGGTGATTCGAATACCTTTGGTACATCACCCGTTGATGGAAAGCGGCTGCCTGCGCATGAACGCTGGCCGGGCATATTGGCAGAGCTGTTGGGTACAGGGCACCTCGTTATTGAAGCTGGGCAGCCTAATCGTACCTTAGTGAATAACCCGCCATTTAGCGGCGATAAATCAGGCGTAAAGTATTTAAAACCTTACCTTGAAGTGCACACCGTTGATGTTGTTATTATTCAGCTTGGCACCAATGATTTAAAAGCCCGTTTTGCACTGTCTGCTATCGATATTAGCAAAGCGCTTGAGGAGTTGATTTTAGCCATTAAAGCCTTTTATCATTGTAAAACAATACCAAAGATTATCATTATAAGCCCGCCCACGGTTCATGAAGTGGGAAGTTATAAAAGTATTTACGCAGGTGCAGGTAAAAAAGCTGAACAATTATCCATTGAGTTCAAAGCAGCCGCTGATCGTCACACGTGTGAATTTTTAGATTGTTATCCGCTGATAAAACCATGCAAGAAAGAGGGCATACACTTACCCATTAGTGCGCATAGAGAGCTTGCTAATAGGCTGACACCTATAATAAAGAAAGCCGCAGTATATTAATCACCGCGACTTTAATTTATTGCTTAGGGAGTGTATTAAAATTCGTAACTAACACTTAAGCGTGTTGTACGCGGCATAATGTAACGGCCATTGGGAGCGTCGGCATTGCGTGGGTCGCCTTCAGTGATACCTTGCTCGTCGGTTAGGTTATCTATGGCTAATTGCAGTTTAATGCCTTCCATCGGCTCAACAATTAAACCTAAGTCTACTTTTTCGTAGCCATCAAGTGTCACGGTGTTTTCGTTATTACCAAAGCGGTCATCCACTGCTGATAAGGTACCATATAAAGTGGCATACATGCCGTCTACTTCAAAGTCATAGCTTGGTGTTACACGTACCTGCCATTTAGGTTGGCGCTGTGCGTCGTTACCTTTATTTTCAGGGCTTTCAGTGATTTCGGTTTGTTGTAATGTGGTATTTAAATTAACAGAAAAGCCAGATTCATGATTAAAGTTGTAATCAAGTTCAACACCATACGCTTCGTTGGTTAAAATTTCAGCCGGTACACCCGGGCGACTTACAAAGGTATCGCCTTTTACTTCGTTGACAAAAAAGGTGGCGTAGAAGTCGGTAGAGTCTGAAATAAGTTTATAACCTAGCTCGCCCTGCGTTACTTCTTTAATTAGTTTTTCACCCCCTTGGTATGCGCCAAAGTTATCTCTAAAGTCATCAAAATATGGCATTTTATAACCACGGTTAACACGTGCAAACACGCCCATGTCGTCATTAATTGAATAGTTTAGACCAGTTGTCCATGAGGTTTTACTTTCATCGTAATCAACAGTTTTAGTGATAATACCGTCAAGGTCTTCATCAACACTGTACTGCACATCATGGTTTTCTTTACGTACACCTAGATCAAGCGTAAATGCATCTGCAAATTTATATTGGCTTGTAAAGTAAAGGGCATTGGTGCGTGCATCGCCTGTTGAGCTGATATCGTAATTAAAACCGCAACCGTCAGTGTTTTGGTTACATTCAATACCATTTAATAATTCACCACCGGCTTCCAGCACATGATACGCCGTATTACCTAAGCTCCACCAATCGCTCGCAGATGTGCTTGCTGTGTAATAACCAAAAGTGGCCGATAAATCGCCAAATTGTTTTGAAAAAGCTAAGTCGTTAGTAAACGAGCTTATTTCTTTTAATACTACCCAGCGACCCAGTTGCTGAATCGCAGTGTCACTAGCGTATTCGGTGTCAGTTACCGCACCAAATGCAGTTTGGCCATTGTCGGCCACTTCACCAACCGTCGTTGCGGAGCCATTGGGTACTAGGCCAAATGTATTGGCATCGCCTTTTGTAATATTGAAGCGATCAATAAATTGCCAGCCATTATCAAATTCAAGTTTAATACTACCGCCGGATACATGGCCATCCCATCCTCGGCCATCACCTAGGTCAATGTCGTGTGCTTGCGCATTTGGGCCGGTAAAAATCGTCGCTTGACGGTTAAGTGTGCCAAGTTGGGTATATTCAGCATCAATGCCATTAACATTGAGTGGTGTTGGTAAGTACCATGCGCCATGATCGTCTGTTTGACGGGTATAAAAGTTAAGCTCGCCATTGTCTAACTCTTTAGTAATGTTAATTGTAAATTGACTGCCTTTTTCAGAAGTAAAGCCTGCATCACGAATACCTGGAGAGCTTTTAACATAGCCGCCTACCATAAAATATAGGTCGTCGGTGATTTCACCACTTACTACAGCATCAACCCGTTGTAAGTCGTAGTCTGAGGTAGTGTATTTAAATAAGCCTTGAGTATCTTCACCGCCACGTTTTAACCTAAAGTTGGTTGTTAAACCAGGCTGACCATTGGATAGCACAGGATTAGGACCACCACGCAGTGCTTCCATTGTTTCAATCGTTTCATCGATTCTAAATAACGATGAGTTTTCTAAAAATGAAAGAGTAGGCGCAGGGTAAACTGGCGAGCCTTCAATACTGAGTGTTAAAAATGGCGCATCACCACCTCCTGGAAACCCACGCACAAATACGTTGGCACCAGACTCACCGCCAGAGCTTTCAACCCACACACCGGGAACGGCTTTGAATAAGTCAGCAGTACTTTTTGGTGATAATTTTATAATTTGTGATGAATCAATATTTGTTACAGCGTAGCTGGCATCAATTTTTCTGATCCCAACACCTGCGGGTGTACCAGAAACGACAATTCGCTCAACTTTTTTTTCTTTTGCTTGTTCTGCTGCAACAGCAGCGTGTGTGCTTAGGGCTAAAGTAATTGCACAGGCTAGCATGCTTTTTGCTTTATTGAATTTCATGTGTGAGATCCCGTTTTTAGTGTGTTAAACAGTGTGTATTACAGCGAGATTGATTAAATTTTAATGTAAACAAGCTGTATAAATTGAAACTCTAGAGATAAATGCAAACGTTTGCAATGTTTATTTGTAAATTATTTATTAATATTGGCTGTTGTTTTATTGAGCGTAATTACACAAGAGCGTAATTTTTAAGTTAATGGCCAAGCCAGTAAAAAATAATAATGTTATATTGTCAGTAAGTTAGATATAGCAACAGCCGCAGTGGAGCGTTTAGGGTTTTATGAATAATAAAAAAATTAAATTAGCTGATTTAGCAAAGCTTGCTGGGGTGTCTACCTCAACGGTTTCGCGCGCGCTGAATAATAACCCGCTTATAAAACAAGAAACCCGCGACAAGCTTCAGCGGCTTGCAAAAAAACATAATTTTAGCCTTAACACGGCAGCTAGCCGTTTACGTACGCAAAAAACCAATGTTGTTGCCGTTATTATTAATCTTGATGAGCAAACCGAGCAGTCAATCAGCGATCCATTTTTACTCAAGGTAGTGAGCGAAATTAACCTTGCGCTTAATCAGCAGGGTTTAGAGTTGTTGTTATCTAACTCTATTATGGCGCAAGATGACTGGGCTAATTACTTTATTAATGGCCGCCGAGCAGACGGTATTATTGTTGTGGGGCAAGGAAAAAGCCAAACTAATATAGAAGCGGCTGCCGATGCGGATATTCCTTTAGTTGTATGGGGGGATCCAAAAACACAAAGCAATTATCCTATTGTCGGCAGCGATAACTACTTAGGAGGAATGCAAGCGACCGCTCATTTAATAGAACACGGTGCTAAAAGTATTTTATTTTTAGGCGATCCTGAGCATGGTGAAATTAGTGAAAGGCATCGTGGTTACGCTGCTGCACTTTCTACTCATAAACTTGAGCAGCATGTTATATCCATTGATATTACCAGTCGCTCAGCGTATCAAGCAATTAATCGGTTATTACGTGAAAAAGGTTTATATTTTGACGCGATAATGGCCTGTAGTGACATGGTTGCACTGGGGGCGATGAAAGCGCTGAAAGAGCGCTACGTGAGTATTCCCAACGATGTGGCATTGGTTGGATTTGATGACATTGCCATGGCTGATATTAGCCATCCTTCACTTTCTACAATTAAACAAAACACCCAATTTGCTGCGACTTTGTTAGTTAAAAAGTTAATACAGCAGTTTTCAGGTGAAAAGGCCGAGTCACAAGTTATTGATATAGAATTAATTACTCGCCAGTCAAGCAAACGTTAATCTAGTATGCATGTAGATTAATTGTTAAATTTAAAATGCAAACGATTGCAATGGTATTTGTTCTACACTAAACTCTGGATTTACTGACTAACACACACGGTAATTTACCAGCTATTGGTAATTTGCTTTATAAACGTTATGGCGTATGTCGCTATAAACGAGGCACGCAATGAGTAAAATAAAAATCACATTGGCAATTGCTGCAAGCTATTTTATTTTCGCAATATTATTAAATAGCGTAGGCACTGTTATTTTGCAGGCTATAAACACACTAGAAGTAAGCAAAACAGAAGCGTCGGTTTTAGAAGGGTTTAAAGACTTATCAATTGCAATAATGTCATTTGTTGTTGCTTCATTTATACCGCGTTTAGGGTACAAGCTTGCAATGCTGCTAGCACTGATAGTTGTCGCAATAGCGTGTTTGAGTACGGCTATAATCAGTGACTTTTACATGTTTAAAGTGTTATTTGCTGCTGTGGGTTGTGGCTTTGCGGTCGTTAAGGTGTCGGTTTATTCAATTATTGGCCAAGTGACAGAGGATGCAAATAGTCACTCTTCATTACTAAACACGATAGAAGGCATTTTTATGGTGGGTGTATTAAGTGGCTATTGGATATTCACCGCATTTATAGACCCTGTTGATAGCAATGCTTGGTTGAATGTTTATTACCTATTAGCAGTGCTTACGCTTTTGGTGGTTGTTAGTGTTGTGATAGCACCAATAAAACCCGCTATTAACGGTCAAAATAGCAACTCGGGTTGGAATGATTTTATTGCCATGCTCAAACTGACCTATCAACCGTTAGTGCTGATTTTTATTATTAGTGCATTTTTGTATGTGTTGATCGAGCAAGGGGTAGGGACTTGGTTGCCTACATTTAATAATCAAGTTTTGCAATTACCAGTAGCCATTAGTATTCAACTAGCAAGTATTTTTGCCGCAGCTCTTGCTTTAGGGCGCTTAGTGGCGGGCCAAGTATTAAAGCATATTCATTGGTTTGTTGTACTTAGCTGTTGTTTAGTTGCTATGGCTGCATTGATCATTATTACCTTACCACTAACGGAAAACTTACCTAAAAGCGAGGTGAATAGTTTATTTGATGCGCCTCTGGCGGCGTTTGTTTTGCCATTAATTGGCTTTTTTATGGCGCCCATTTATCCGGTACTCAACTCAGTCATGCTCAGTGCTCTACAAAAGCATCAACATGCTGCAATGACAGGGTTAATTGTTGTGTTTTCAGCACTTGGTGGCACCACAGGGTCGGTAATAACCGGGTATGTATTTGAGCACTTTAGTGGCCAGCATGCTTTTTATCTTTCACTTGTGCCCATTAGTTTAATTTTTATTAGCGTGATTATCTTTAAAAAGCGCACCCATGCCATTTCACAACACGCAGTCAATAGTTAATAGATTAGGACAGTTATGAGTTTTTTTAATAGCCAATTATTTAAAGATGTACAGTCGCAGCACATATTTAGCGACTGTAAAACGTTTGCTGATGCAACCGCGCGTGTTGATTGGCAAAGTGCCTGTATACAGTATGAGCAAATAGCACCCCTTGATAAAACTCAATTAAGAGACTTTGTTGATGCGCATTTTATAACAACGCCTTTATTAACAATGAAAGGGGCTGCAAATACCACCAGTGTAAAAGGCTACATAAATTCACTTTGGAGCGGCCTTCGACGTGAAGCCGATATACCCAAAGCTAATTCTTTACTCGCTTTAAAGCACAGCTATATTGTACCTGGTGGACGTTTTCAAGAGATTTATTATTGGGATAGTTACTTTACTGCGCTGGGTTTAATTGATGCAGATAAAAGTGATGTAGTAGAAGACATGCTACAGAATTTTATAGATTTAATTAATGATTACGGCTGCATTCCAAATGGTAACCGCAGTTATTATTTATCGCGTTCACAACCGCCTATTTTAGCGCTGATGGTTGAGATTTTATGGCAGCACACACACAGTAAAACACATAATTTAGCTTGGCTTAAATTGTGTGTTGAAGCTTTAAGAAAAGAGCACGCATTTTGGATGCAAGGAGCAGATACACTCAGTGATGCGCAAACAAGTGTAAAACGCGTAGTAACAATGCCATGTGGTGGGGTATTAAATCGCTATTGGGATGATGAGGCGGCTCCTCGCGCAGAGTCATTAAGAGAAGACTTAGCGCTTGCATCAGGATTTAGTGATGATAAAAAACCTGAGTTTTATCGTAATATTCGTGCTGCGTGCGAATCTGGCTGGGACTTTAGCTCGCGCTGGTTAGCCGAGCCAAACTTACTAAGCTCAATTCAAACGACAGATATTGTACCTATAGATCTAAATTGCCTACTGTACAATTTAGAAAATCAGCTTAGTGAATGTTTTAAATTGCTTGGCAATGAGCAACAATCACAAACGTACAGCAACTATGCTGTAAAAAGAAAGTCGCTTATTAATCAATATCTTTGGAGCAATGAGAAGCGTTTTTTTGTTGATTATAATCATAAGCTATCTAAGCCGTCTGCTATTTTAAGTTCAGCGGCAAGTACCGCGCTTTTTGTTAATTTAGCCTCGCAACAGCAAGCTGAACTGATTGCAAACGTATTGAGCGAGCAGTTTTTAAAAGCAGGCGGCATTGTAACCACTGTTGTTGATACTCCACAGCAATGGGACAGCCCGAATGGCTGGGCTCCATTACAATGGTTTGCGGTAAAAGGCTTGCGTAATTATGGTATTGAACAATTAGCTACACGCATAATGAAAAACTGGCTAACAATGGTAGAACAAGATTTTATTGAAAATAAATGCTTGCTCGAAAAATATAATGTATGCACACCGCAAAAAAAAGCCAGCGGGGGGGAATATCAAGTACAACAAGGATTTGGTTGGACTAACGGTGTAACATTGCGCTTTTATATGCTCACTAAAAGTTAATTTGCCTTAACTGCTTTATAGGGATTCACTCTGCTAATCTTATACCAAAAGAGCATTGTATTTTGTAGCTGATTTAGGTAATGTGACATAAACGTTTCAGGGATGAAATTTATGTTAAATACAAAATTTGCTTTTATTAAAACAACGTTTAAATCTTCTGCTTATGCAGCTAGCTATACTACGGTTTTAAGTACTTTAAATGCATTATTTAAAGAGATTAAAATGGATGATTCGCTTCCTAAAGCTGGGCAACGTGACAATGTTGAGTTGTTCCTCATCGATGGTGCCGATAAAGATTGGCACTCATTAATTCCTGCCGAATTAATTTGTTTAGCTAAGCAACATAAGGTGATTTTATTTAACGTTGAGCCAAATGCTGTATGTGAGAAAAATTTATTACTAAACCACTTCAATGGTGTTTTTTATAGCTCAGATGCTGCGGAGGATATTTTTAAGGGGCTTGTAAGAATAACCGATGGCGAACTATGGTTTACTCGTAAAGTGATTTCAGGTGCATTCAAAGATATATTAAATGCAGCTTCATCTAACAATTTATTGCACGATGACATAGTACTTAGTAAATCGGATTACGAAAACTTAACCAAACGCGAAAAATCGGTAATCCAATTAATAGCGCAGGGGGCGAGTAACGATAAAATAGCGAACAAGCTCAATATTAGTGATCACACAGTGAAAACTCACCTCTATAGTGCGTTTAAGAAGACTCAATCGCGTAATCGTATAGAGCTTGCAAATTGGGCACAGCGCTACATTTCGGTATTACTTCCATTAGATAATTAAATAAAAAGGCTATATGCATAGCCTTTTATTATTCAAGCTTGTTTTTTAGCCCAAAGTCCTCGATCTATACCTTTAGTAATTAAATCAGTAAGCGCTTTTTCTATGGCTTGTGTCACGCAAATACTCATAGGCTCGTTATCACTAAATCCAGCCTCGGCTTCGGCTAAACGTTTGTAACTAACATATCTAAAGAAGCCTGCTCGCATTTCTTGGCTCAATACTTTTTTGCTGGTCGCTACTGATAATAGTACTTGGCCAGTTCTTACATCGACTGCACGTAAATAAATTGAGATTGCATCTTCACGATATAGCTCTGAGGCACCAATACCAAAGTATTCCATTCCTAATCCGCCAGTTTTTACATTGGTATCGTAGCTAATAATGCCACCTTCTAAAATAATCTTAGCGGTGGTTAATGGCGGTAGCTCGCCCTGATTAGGGTTAGTCGCTTGTGCCGCTCTAATAATTTTTCGCTCAGTCAAAATATTTTGCAAACCCTCACGTTCAACCGGCGTAAACCAGTCAGACTCATATAATGCTTGCACTAGAATAGAGTTTGCACCTTGAGTGACGGCCGTTGAAAACGAGCTAACATTAGTCTGTGGTTTATATTGACCGGTTTGATCGCGAAATGAATAAACCGAAACTGGAATGCTACCCGCAGGTTTAGGTAAGCTTTTTAAATCAGAAAAAACATCTGTTGGCTCTAACGTTACCGCACTTTGTTTTGATGGAGGAATTAAATTACCCATAGTAGAGCAACCACTAAGAGAAAGAGCGATTGTTATTATAATTACTTTATACATTATCCAAACCTCGGAACTTCAATGATCACCACAGAGTCATCAATTATGTTTGTTATTTTTACAGTGATTGTGTCGGTTGTGCTGGTGATGACTTCTATTTGATAATCACCGCTCATAAATATAGAGTCTTGGTTAAAAATACTGTCTTCAATATTTTCGCCAAAGGCCATATCTGTTATTTCTCTAACCATACGGTTTAAGTATGTTCGCTCTAATGAGTCTTGAAATTGCTCAGCGTATCCTTTTTCGACAACCGGTGCTCTATGTTTATTTTGTGCTTGTGCCTTACTAAGTAACATATTGGCATTGAGTGGATTACCGCCAAAGCTCGGGTTAATAGGGGTATAAATAATTTCAGTAGCGGAGACTGAAAAGCTTAAAGTTGTTATTATTGTTAATGCTATTTTTTTCATTTTTACCATCCATTTAATGCCATATCAGGAGAGGAGACTTTCATATTGGAACGCGCCATGGCGTCTATAACTGTGTAAACAGCTTGTTCTACACGTTCATCAAGTGGCTCTAGTCTTCGCCCTAAGTATGTTGCATAAACAACTTGATTATTCATTATTAAGGTTAATTTCGTACCTGCTTTTGGAATGACGGTTTCTTTAATCTCTATATTAAAGCCAGCGGTAGAGGGGAGATCTCGCCAGTAATTAGAAAATTCGTAATAAAACTGATGACCAAAGCGACTAATACTACGATCGAGCAATAAACCATCTATCTCTAGGTCATCAGCAGCCGTTACCACTGGTGAACAAAAGAGTAAAACGGCAAGTAAGTAGGTGTGTTTTGTTTTTATCATAAAGAAAAAAGGGAGAGTCAATCTCCCTCTCATTTATCAATTACATTTGTGTAATTGTTGTTGTATTGCCATCACCCAACTGAGTAACAGAAACAGTGCTATTAAAACCAATAACAGCGCCTTCAACAATATTATCATTACCAGTTTGAGTAACATTAAATGCTACATTTTCACCACCGAGTAAAAATGCTGAATCATCAGTTCCAATAACCCAGTTTCCAATACCTTCTTGTGAAATATCAACGCTATGACCATTTCCTTCAACCATCATATCCACAAGGTTGATGTCGCCATTTTGGGCAATATCAATTTGGTTTGAGTTACTATCTAAGATACCAGCAAGAGTTACGATTGCCTCGTTCTGATTACCAGTTTGGTTAATATCGATATCATTATTGTTAGATGTTAATGCCATATTCGGGTAAGAAGACTGAACTAAAATTGCATTCTCATCACCGGCTTGAGTTAGATTAACGTCATTGTCTGAGCCATTAAAGTTAGCTAAATGCGCTGAATTTAAATTTCCCATTTGATTAATATCAAATTCGTTATTTGAGCCTAATACACCCATGTATGCTTCGTTAGATGCACCATTTTGGTTTGCTTTTAACTCATTATTGTCACCAATAAGTTCTGCAGTAACCATGTTCTCAGTATCAACTTGGGTAATTTCAACTTCATTACCTTGGCCTTCGAACAAAGCCGAATCGGCTACGTTATCAGTACCTTCTTGGTCGATATCAATGCTGTTTTCACTGCCGACTACATCAGTGAAGGCAACCGCATTTGTATTGCCTTCTTGCTCAACGAGAATTTCATTAACATCACCTGAAATATTATTAAAAGTGACCGCATTTCTGTCACCTTCTTGCACAACATCAATTTCGTTATCATTGCCTTGTAGCGAAGTAACTTTAAATGTGTTCCAGAAGCCCGCTTGGCTAAGGTATATTAAATTATCATCACCGGTTAGCACTGATACTTCGGCTTCACTCCATTCACCGCTTTGAAAAGCAGTAATTTCATTGGCATTGCCTTGCATGTCCATGTTGTAAAACCAATGTCCACCAGAGCCTTGCTCTACTTCAACGTAGTTATCATCGCCAGTTACAATATTAATAGCTTCGTTGTTAACTAAAAAGCCTTGACCGTTTTGGCTAACGTAAACATTATTATTATTACCTGTAACCTCTGTTAATGCGCCATTTGCAGTACCATCTTGAAAATAGGCTTGATCGTTATTGTCGCCAACGGTCGTTACTTTAGTGTAATTGCCAAACTGTAATTGGGTGACTTCATTTGTATTGTTTTCACCAATGGTTTCTACAATCATGGTGTTACTGTCACCGTCTTGCATGAGCACCGCAGTATTATTGTTAAGGACTTGCTCTAAAGTAATTGAGTTTGAATCACTTTGAATTGAAACTTGTGCGCTTAAAGGTGAGGTCGATACATTTTTATCTGCCGTGTTGGCGTGAACTGCAAAGCTTGATCCCATTGCTATTGCAATAGCACAGCTAAGAATTGACTTATTTAGTCTCATTATTATTCTCCTTGAAATACAAAATTAAACACCTTGATTATTTATTGAGTTTTAATAAGGTGTTTGTCGTTACAGCATGCCGTGCTGTGATAATGTGTGATTAACTTTTTTATTCTTAAACGTAAGGTGCGTTTTAATTATGAAAGTAGAAACCGGCTTTTTGTACTTAATAAGTAAATTTACCGTTACCTAATTCATAACTGCTCAATCACTGTATTCTTCAATGAACTTATTTTGAATCATCTTTTTTAATGGTATTTAAAGTACTTTATTTTCAATGTCTTGAAGTGTTATTTTGGGGTTGAATTAAATTTACAGTAAAATCTAGTAAAAAATAATGGGTTAATGGCATGTTAAAGTTTATGGGTTTTGCTCATTAAAATGGATGTTTTTTATGTTTTTATCGCTATATTTCTAGTTAAAAATGATGGTTTTGTACCTTGTTTTGCTTTTTTTACTTGAGTTAGTCGTTATTTAGCCGTTTTCTTAAAGCTTGCCACGTGATTTCTTAAATTCTTAGACGTAAATTTTCTACTTAGTAAAGCTAAGTTAACTTAATTACGGATAAAACGATGAAAACAAAATTATCTATTATTACACTTGCACTTTTACCTTGTTTAGCTGCTGCTAAATTACCTGATGCTAACAGTACAACTCAAAAAGTTACTGCGAGCAGTGACTCGATTATTGTTAAATATAAAAAGAATGCTACGCCAGAAATGCGTAAGCAAGCTCGCTCTTTAGTTAAAGCAAAAATATCTGATTTAAACAGCGATGAAGTTGATGATAACTTCACTTCGTTATTTTCTGGTCGCCTTGCTAAATTTAAAGTATCTGGAATGAGTGCTAAAGAAGCTATTGAGCGCTTAAAATCTCATCAAGCCATTGAGTATGTTGAGCCTGACTATCGTGTGAGCATTGCAGCAACACCAAACGATCCTCGCTTTGAAGATTTATGGGGCTTAAATAATGAAGGCCAAACTGGTGGCACTGCTGATGCTGATATTGATGCACCAGAAGCATGGTCAATTTCAACTGGTAGCCGTGATGTTGTTGTAGGTGTTATTGATACCGGTGTAGATTATAGTCATCCTGATTTAGCTGCGAATGTGTGGGTAAATAGCGGTGAAATTGCTGGCGATGGTATCGATAATGATGGCAACGGTTATGTTGATGACGTGCACGGTATTAACGCGATTACCGATGCTGGCGACCCAATGGATGACGAAGGCCACGGTACACATGTATCAGGTACAATTGGTGCCAGTGGTAACAATGGTGTGGGAATTGTAGGTGTAAACCATGATGTATCTATTGCAGGTTGTAAGTTTTTAGCTGCAGATGGTACAGGTTCTACATCTGGTGCTATTAAATGTATTGACTACATGGTAGGCCTTAAAAACTCAGGTGTTAACCTTCGTGTATTAAACAATAGCTGGGGCGGTGGTGGTTATAGCCAAGCACTTGCTGATGCGATTACTGCCAGTGAAGAAGCTGATATTTTATTTGTAGCTGCTGCTGGTAATGATGCGGTAGACAACGATGTAAACCCTCATTACCCATCTAATTATGAAAATGATAATGTATTATCTATTGCAAGCACAGATAGTCGCGACAATATGTCTGGTTTTTCACAATGGGGTTTAACCAGTGTTGATATGGGCGCGCCAGGTAGTGCGATTTTATCAACCATTCCTGGTGGCGGCTATGCAAGTTACTCTGGTACATCAATGGCAACGCCACATGTAGCCGGTGCTGCTGCACTTGTACTGTCAGTTAATCCTGATTTAACAACACTAGAGCTTAAAGAATTACTTATGTCTAGTGGTGATGCTAATGCGGCATTAAATGGTAAAACGGTTGCAGGTACACGCCTAAATATAAACCAAGCACTGATTGATGCTGATCCAACTCCTGGGTTTAAATTATCTGTATCGCCTGTTTCTCAGCAAGCAACTGTAGGTGATACAGTCACTTATACCTTTACGATTGGTTCAATTGCACAATGGGATGGCGATGTTTCACTGGCTTTGGCTGCTGATCTTGCTGATGCATCACTAAGCGCAACTACTGCTCGTCCAGGTGATGAAGTTGTACTTACAGTGGCAACTAATAGCGAAACTCAGTGGGGGAATTATGACTTTACTGTAACCGCGACAACAGACGAGCAAGTTAAAGAGCAAACAGTAAGCTTAATGTTGCAACCTGCTGGTTTGAATGACTTTACTTACACTAGTGATGAAAGTGTTGCGATTCCAGATAATTCTCCGGAAGGTGCAAGCTCTGTCATAACAGTGGCCGATGATTTAACTATTTTTGGTACCACTGCTGATGTAGACATTTCGCATACTTGGTCAGGTGATTTAGTACTTACACTTATTTCAGCGCAAGGTAATGAAGTGACACTGCAAAGCAATGAGGGCGGTAGTCAAGATGATATTGTTAAAGCATTTACTTCAAGTGCATTTAACGGGGAAGTTGCAACAGGTGATTGGACACTTCATGTTGAAGATACTGCAGGCTCAGATACCGGCACAATAAATGGTTGGTCACTTACATTTAGTGCTATTGGTGAAGTAAGCCCACAACCTCCTCGCGCTGGTTTTGATGTTGATACGCAAGGCCTTACAGCCACATTTGTAGATACAAGTCGTGATGCAAATGATGATATTTCACAGTGGAGCTGGGACTTTGGTGACGGTGCAACTTCAACTGATGCAAACCCTGTTCATGCCTACGCTGAATCAGGTAGTTATGAAGTTGAACTAACTGTAACAGATAGTGAAAACAACTCAGATACATTCACACAAACAGTTGTTGTAAGTGATGTTGAAATTGAGTTGAGTCTAAAACGCGCTAATAAGTCACGTCTTGATACTATGCGTGTAGAGTTAAACTGGGAAGAAGTGGGTGCTGAGTCACTTAGCTTATACCGAAATGGTGAACTAGTAGGCACCGTATCAGACAATGGTCGTTACCGTGACTACGTTCGTAACGCAACATTACCTGCATATGACTATCAGTTATGTGTTTCTGAAAACGTATGCTCGAATATTATTACGGTTTCATTTAATTAAACAGAACATACATTCCTAATGTAAACCAAGCCCAGTTTTCTGGGCTTTTTTATGCTCGATTGATAAGTGTCATTTATTTGAGCTTAGTATATGAATGGATTTTTATACGTATAAATAACTAGTCTTATATTATTAATTAGTTAATTAATACTTTTTTTGTTCATTAATTACACTTTATTTACTTGATATTTACTTTGTTCATGCTAGTTTCATAAATGGAAACTGACAATAGCATTTCTTAACACACTAAGCGGAGGAGCAAATGAGCTCACGGAAAATAATAAAAAATGCCTTCAAATTAAGTGCCTTACCTCTAAGTGCATTTAGTTTAAATGTATATGCATCAACTGATTGCAGTACATTAACGGCATGGGAGTTAGGGCAAACTCATACAGCAGGAAGCCAAGTTAAGGCACAAAATAATGCCTATGAAGCCAAGTGGTGGACACAAGCCAATCCTTTGGAGAATGCAGGTCAATATCAAGACTGGTTACTTTTGGATGTATGTGACAGCGCTGTCAATGATAATCAATCGCCTATAATTACTGAGATAACACCTGGGAATGGTTCTTTATTTAACGATAAAGACAGCGTTGTCATTTTGGCGCAAGCAACTGATTCAGATGGCTCGGTTGCAGGTGTGGAGTTTTTTATAGACGGTACTTCCATTGCGGTTGATAACACTGCGCCGTTTAGTGTTAACTGGCAAGCTATTGCGGGCGAACATCAAATTAGTGCTGTAGCAACAGACGATGAAGGAGCGATGTCTGCTGAAGTTGTTAATACTATAAGTGTAAGTGATTCAGTGATTGTTGACCCTGTTAATCAAGCACCAGTTGCCGCTATTTCATTTAGCACGCTACCGGATCAACTGGTTGTTGGTTCGCAGGTGGTGTTTGCACTTTCTGGAACTGATAGTGATGGCCAAGTAACTGCTCTGAGCTTTGCAGCAAACGGGGTGGATGTTCATCAATCAAGCTCACCAGCGAGCAGTTTTGCATGGCAAGCAACGGCACTTGGTCAGGCAACTTTCACCCTAACGGTGACAGATAACGACGGTGCAACAGCGCAAGTAACAAAAGTATTAACGGTTGTTGATGAAAATACCGGCCCAGTTACGGGCACTGACTGTCGTCCCCAAGGTTTATATCAAACTCCCGGTGTAAACACGCCTTACTGTACGATTTATGACGCTGATGGCCGTGAGATCATGGGCCCAGATCATCCACGCCGTGTAATTGGATACTTTACTAGCTGGCGTAATGGCGCTAATGGTCAACCCAGTTATTTAGTGAACGATATTCCGTGGGATAAAATCACCCACATCAACTATGCATTTGCCCATGTTGATGCAAACAACAAAGTATCTATTGGCGATCCTACTTCAGTAAATAACCCTGCCACTAATATGGAATGGCCGGGCGTAGTTGGCGCTGAAATGGACCCAGAGTTTAATTACAAAGGTCACTTTAACCTGTTAAACAAATACAAAAAACAACACCCAGATGTAAAAACACTCATATCTGTGGGCGGTTGGGCTGAAACCGGTGGTTACTTTGATGAAACAGGCCGTGTTGCAAGCGGTGGTTTTTACACCATGACCACCAATGCTGATGGTTCAGTTAACCATGCAGGTATCAATGCATTTGCGCAAAGTGCAGTTGAGTTTATTGAAAAATATGGTTTTGATGGGGTTGATATCGATTACGAATATCCATCATCAATGAATGACTCAGGCCACCCTGATGACTTCCCAATTTCTAATGCACGTCGTGGTGGTTTAAATGCCTCATACCAAGTGCTAATGAAAAAAGTACGTGAGGCGTTAGACCGTGCAGGTGAGGCTGCGGGTAAGCATTATTTACTCACGATTGCATCGCCTTCTTCAGGTTATTTACTGCGCGGTATGGAAACCTTCCAAGCGGTTCAATACCTCGATTATGTAAATATCATGTCTTATGACTTACATGGCGCATGGAACTCGCACGTAGGTCACAACGCGGCATTATTTGATACTGGGTTAGACTCAGAGCTTGCGCAATGGAATGTATACGGCACCAAAGAGTTTGAAGGCATTGGGTATTTAAATACTGATTGGGCAGTGCGTTACTTCCGTGGTGCGATGTCAGCGGGTCGAATTAATATTGGTTTACCTTATTACACCCGTGGTTTTAAGGATGTATCAGGCGGAACAAACGGTTTATGGGGCCAAGCGGCGCTACCAAATCAAGCTGATTGCGCTAAAGGTACCGGCGTAGGTGAGAAAAACAAATGCGGTAATGGTGCGTTAGGCATTGATAACCTTTGGCATGATAAGAACGATGCAGGCCAAGAAATGCCAGCTGGTTCAAACCCATTATGGCATGTTAAAAACCTTGAAAACGGTATTGTTGGCTCGTATTTAGGCGTGTATGGCTTAACACCTGATACAGACGCTGATGACCGCTTAACGGGTACTTATACTCGTCACTATGACAGCGTTGCCGTTGCACCTTGGTTATGGAACGCAGATAAAAAAGTATTCCTTTCAATTGAAGATGAAGAGTCAATGGCAACAAAAGTTGATTACGTTATCAACAATGGTCTTGGCGGTATCATGTTCTGGGAGCTGGCAGGTGACTTTGACTATGACTCAGCCAAAGGCGAGTACTTCATGGGTTCTACGTTAACTTCATTAGCATACGATAAGTTTAATCAAAGCGGTGTTGCATATGATGTGCATGGCGGAAATCCAAACTTCACAGTGCCTGCTGAAGCCGTAGATATCACATTTACAGCAAAAGACTTCCCAATTGGTGATGATAATTACCCAATCAGCCCAACGTTTGCATTTACTAATAACTCAAGTCTTGATTTAAGTGGTGCAAAAATCTCATTTGATGTGCCGGTATCAACTTCCGCTATTTTTAAATCTAACTGGAATGCACAAGAAAAACTGGGCATGGCTGTAGAAGTAAATGGCTCGAACGCAGCCGGTAACAACATTGGTGGTTATGAGAACGAGTTTCACCGTTTCTCAATCACATTAAATAATGAGTGGGGTGGTCAGCCAAAAGACTTTAGCGCTGGTGCAACTGTGAATGCACAAGTGATGTACTACATGCCAATCACTGGGCCTAGCAACTTTACCATTGAAAAAGATGGAAAAACTTACGCATTCAAAGCTGAATACCCAATGCTACCAGATGCAACACCGGATGATGGCACGGGCAATCCAGATAACGGAGGAGGTGACCCTGTAGGTATGTGTGAAGGAGTTGATATAGCCACGATACCTGCTTATCCAAACTTTCCTCAAACTGACTGGGCGGGCAACCCAAGCCATGCTGCTGGCGGCGATCTAATGGTGCATAACAATGCAGTGTACAAAGCCAAATGGTGGACAACCTCTGAGCCGGGTGTAACAGCTGATTGGAGCTTAAGTTGTAGCCTGTAATTTACAAAACAATGAGGGGTAAGCCTGAGCTTGCCCCATGTATTGAGTCTTATAAAGGATAAAATAATGGCATCAATTAAACTTAACACGATTACGCTATCTGCAATTACCAGTGGTTTACTACTCAGTACACTAGCACCGCAAGTGCAAGCACATGGTTATATGGATAGCCCTAAAGCGCGCCAAGCAATTTGTCAGGTTGATGGCGGGTACTGGTGGCCTGAAGACGGCACAAATATTCCTAACCTTGCGTGTCGAGCCGCATATTTAGAATCGGGCACGGTGCAGTTTGTACAAGCCATTGAATTTTCAGTTAATACTCCTGACTATTTAAATCAAACTGCAGTTGAGGCCAATGTACCAAACGGCACTTTATGTGCTGGTGGCGATACAGCCAAACGGGGTATGGATTTACCATCACCACATTGGCAGCGCAGCAATGTAGTGCCTAATGCCAATGGTGATATTCAAATACGTTACCTTGCATCAACCCCTCACAACCCAAGCTTTTGGCAGTTTTACATTACCAAGCCAAGCTTCAATAGCGCAACTGACGTACTAACCTGGCAAGACTTACAGCTAGTGCAAGAGCACGACAACATTGAGGTTGTTAAAGACCCTGATGGTAAACGCTACTACGAAATGAGTGTTGCAATTCCGCAAGACCGTAGCGGCGAGGCCATTTTATATAGCCGTTGGCAACGTAATGATGTGGTTGGTGAAGGCTTTTATAACTGTAGCGACATCAACATAGTAAATGACGCAGGCCCGACTGATCCAAATTCGTGGACTAGCGTCGGTTATTTTGTTCGCCAAGGGCAAAATGCCATTGCAGGCGACATCGTATGGGCGCGATTATTTGACGAAACAGGCCAAGAGGTAATCAACCAACAGCTTAAAATCAATGCCGACAATCAAGCAAATTGGCAACAAGCATTGGCTGAACAACTTAACCTCGATTACGCGCATTTAGTGCAAATTGGTGTGCAAAACCAAGCGGGCGACATTACGTTTGATGCAACCGACGTACTCATAAACCAAGTGTATAGCAGCAATGCAAATTATACCTATGCCTTGAGTGTGCAAGGTGCGCCAACAAACACCGCACCCATTGTACACACCCCAGATAACCTAGTCGTTGATGAAAACACCACAACAGCAATTCATCTGCATGCCTTTGATGATGAGCAAAGTGAGCTAACTTACAGCTGGACAGTACCTACACCGCTAAGCTTTACAGGCTCTGGTGCCAACATCAACTTAACCACTGCAGAGGAATCAGCAAACACCGATTACACTATTGCAGTATCTGTATCGGATGGTCAATTAAGTACCCAAACCAGTTTTAGTGTCACGGTTAACGATGTACCTGTGGTCGATCCGGTTGACCCTGTTGATCCAACAGTACCTGAATGGGACAGCACTCAGATCTATCAAGCAAACGATAAAGCCCGCTTTGCTAACGTGATTTACACCGCTAAATGGTGGAACAAAGGCCAACAACCAGATACCTCAGCGGCATGGGAATCAGCCTCGAAAGCTGACACAGCAGCCACTTGGAATACCAGCAAAGCCTACCAAGCTGGCGCAGAAGTAACGTATCAAGGACAGCGCTATCGCGCTAAATGGTGGACTCAGGGCGATACGCCAGGGCAAGCCAATGTATGGACCAAACTTTAATAAAGCCTAAGTTTTGCAGTTCAAACTTATTAAATAATTACATAAATAATGGATAAGAGAGACCTATGAATATCAAACAACTAAGCGCAGCCATCGGTGTTGCTTTATTTGCAAGCACAGCATCTGCTGCACCGTCTACACCAAGCATTAATTGGGAACCACAGCAATATTCGTTTGTTGAGGTAGATCTTGAGGGAAACGGCTCTTATAAGCAGCTAGTTACCCGTGTTGAACAAGTTAATATCAACATTCAGTGGAGTGCATGGAGTGGTGATGGTGGCGATAGCTACAAAGTCTATTTTGATGACATGCTAGTCAATGAGGGCACGCTTGCTGCTGGTTCTAAAAGTGGCACTATCACATTCCCTTATGATAAAGCGGGCCGCCATACAATGTATGTTGAGCTATGTGAAGGTGGCACGACCTGTGCTCGCAGTGCAGGCAAACCAATTGTAATTGCTGACACCGACGGCGGACACCTAGCACCATTACCCATGGATGTTGACCCAAATAACCGCGACATTGGTATCAAACAAGGTTTAGTTACAGGCGCTTACTTTGTGGAGTGGGGAATTTATGGCCGTGATTATGATGTAACGAATATGCCAGCACAAAATCTGAGTCATATTTTGTATGGCTTTATTCCAATTTGTGGTGAAAACGCATCGTTATCGGGTGGTCCTAAACGTGCACTTGAAACCGCTTGTGCCGGTTCTGCAGATTACGAAGTGGTTATTCACGACCCTTGGGCCGCAGTACAAAAAGCACTGCCAGGGGTTGATGCAAAAGACCCTATCCGTGGTACTTACTCTCAGCTAATGGCGCTTAAACAGCGTTACCCAGATATTAAAATTTTACCATCTGTAGGTGGTTGGACGTTATCAGACCCATTCGGTGGCTTTACCAATAAAGCTAACCGCGACACCTTTGTTGCCTCAATGGAAGAGTTTTTAAGAACATGGAAATTCTACGATGGTGTAGATATTGACTGGGAATTCCCAGGTGGTGACGGCCCCAACCCAGACATTGGCGATCCAATCAACGATGGCCCAGCCTATGTGGCGCTAATGCAAGAGCTACGCGCTATGCTTGATAAACTAGAAGCAGAAACAGGTCGTACTTACGAGTTAACCTCAGCCATTGGTGCAGGTTACGATAAAATTGAAGATGTAGACTACCAAGCCGCAAGCCAATACATGGATTATATTTTTGCCATGACCTATGACTTTTATGGCGCATGGAGTAACGTAACCGGTCACCAAACAGCACTTTACTGTGGCGAACATATGAGTGCTGGTCAATGTAATGGTACCGGGCTTGATGATAATGGTGAACCTCGTAAAGGCCCTGCTTATACCACCGATAATGCAGTGCAGCTGTTACTTGCGCAAAATGTACCATCGAAAAAAATCGTCGTCGGCACGGCTATGTATGGCCGTGGTTGGGAAGGTGTTTACCCGCAAAATGCAGCGATTGATGGTAACCCAATGACCGCCCCTGGTAATGGCCCGTTAAAAGGCTCTACGGCACAAGGTGTATGGGAAGATGGGGTTATTGATTACAAGGGCGTTAAAGCCAATATGATTGGTGCTGCGGGCACCGGTATTAATGGTTTTGAAGTGGGTTATGATGAGCAAGCACAAGCCGCTTATGTATGGAATCGTGCAACCGGTAAACTAATTACTTATGATAGCCGTAAGTCAGTACTGGCTAAAGGAGCGTATGTTAATCAGTATAATTTAGGTGGTTTATTTGCATGGGAAATAGATGCGGATAATGGTGATATTCTTAATGCTATGCATGATGGTTTAGGGGGCGTAGTTGCTCCGCCAACAAATAAAAAGCCAGTTGTTTCTGTGTCTTCATCAGTGTCTATTAATTCAGGCGAGAGTATTACAGTAACAGCTTCTGCAACTGATGCAGATAACGATCCACTTAGCTTTAGCTGGAATGCTGATAGCGCACTGGTGGTATCTGGACAAAATAGTGCATCATTAGTCATTACAGCGCCAACAGTGACTGCAGATACACAGTATGTGGCAACTGTTGCGGTATCAGATGGTCAAGCAACTGTTAATCGTGATGTTGTTGTTAATGTTATTGCGCCAACATCAGGAGGCGAAAACACAGCACCGAGCGTTGATGCTATCGCTAATATCAGCGTTGAAGAGGGCGCATCAGCAAGTGTAGCTGTAGTGGCTAATGATGCTCAAAACGACGCCCTTTCGTATACGTGGACAGTACCAGCAGGCTTAACATTAGTGGGCAGTGATGCAAATGTAACTATTGAGGCTGGCGCTGTAGATACCGATACAGACTTCACAGTGTCTGTTGCAGTCAGTGATGGCGCATTAACCACAACGCAAAGCTTTAGCGTAACAGTTACAAACGTTGATACTACAAATCCACCTACAGGAAGCTGGGATACTAGTGTTGCATACGTTGGTGGTGATGTCGTTACTTATAACGGCGTTGAATATAAAGCAAAGTGGTGGACTCAAGGCGAGCGTCCTGATTTAGGTGGTGCATGGGAAGCAACAACACAACCTACAGATGGTACGGGTGTCGCAGTTTGGCAGCCAACGGCTATTTATAACAGTGGTGATGAAGTTTCTTATCAAGGTAATAAGTACCAAGCTAAATGGTGGACTCAAGGGAACGAACCTGGCTCAACCGATGTATGGTTAGCACTTTAATTTTAACCTGAGAATTTGGGTTTTAAAAAATCATGTAAATTACAAAAGCAGCTTTCGAGCTGCTTTTTTTTGTTAACGACTATTACGAGAGATTAAAACAACGCTTTAGAGCTAATTATTAAGCCGTTTACATCAGCATATACCCAATCACCGGTATTAATTGTGGTGTTTAACATATTAACCGGGTGATCTTTAGCACCTAAACCGCGCTTAGTGGTGCAGCGCGGTGTTGCGCCTAGCGCCATTACAGGTAAATCAAGTGTGGCAAGAATTTCAATATCGCGACAGCAACCATTAATAATTATGCCCTGCCAGCCATTTTTTAGTGCGCGCTCTGCAATCATATCGCCAATAAAGGCAAAACGTTTACTGGCAAAACCATCAACAATCAATACTTTTCCCTCACCGTTTTCATGCAGTATGTTACCAGCAAATGAGTTGTCGTCAGGGCAGGTGACGGTCACTACTTGACCATAAAAGTGAGTTTTATTACCAAAGTGTTGCAAGCCACTGTCAGCAACTTGCACATGGTCGCGATGTTCATCGTATAAATCGGGCGTAGTAAACGGTGTCATTGAGGGCATCCTTGTTTTTTGGCAAAGCCATGTAGGGCAAAGGCAGTAAATTTAAAGTAGTAATAATGTTTATCGTAGGCTAATTAATCACTCAGGTGTAGCTATTATTGCAAATTGGCGTATAGATTTTAGTCGCAATATAAGTACTTTTAACGTTTTTTAATGCTGTTTTTATGAGTAACTTAAGCTTTTACTTAGTTTTATTTTTTCGAATAAATTTCATTTTGTAAGCGCATTAGCCAAACGTCTCATTGTTGCGTGGTTTTTCATATGCTACGTTCAATTGTTATTTTAAATTTTGGGCTGCAATACTGTGCCCTATACACACATACAAAAAGAGAAGCGTGCTTTATGATCATCTTTTTTATTTGCCTGACTATTTTAATATTAGGCTATAAGTTTTATAGCCCGTTTGTTGAAAAACAAGCGGGTATGGACTCGACAGTAGACACACCACAGAAGCGTTTTAGCGAAGGTGTTGACTATGTTGCTATTCACCCTGTTCGTGCATTTTTAATTCAGTTTTTGAATATTGCAGGAGTAGGCCCCATATTTGGTCCCATACTTGGCGCCTTGTATGGCCCAGTAGCGCTGGTTTGGATTGTACTTGGTAACGTTTTAGGTGGAGCTGTACACGACTTTTTCTCTGGCGTAATGAGTATTAAAGAAGACGGTAAAAGTTTACCTGAAATTGCAGGCCATTATTACAACGTAGTATTTAAAGGCTTTATGCTTATATTTACTGCTATGTTGTTATTCTTTGTTGGTGTAGTGTTTATTATGAGCCCTGCAGGATTATTGAGTAACTTAGATGCATTTGAAGGCACCATTTTTGCTAGTAATACATTTTGGGTTCTCGCTATTTTAGCTTACTACTTTTTAGCCACGTTATTACCAATCGATAAAATCATCACTAAGTTTTACCCTATTTTTGGCTTGTTAATGATTGTAATGACAGTTGCTATTGCAGTCTCACTGTTAATCAACGCACCCCATTTACCAGTAGCTGGCGACTTTTTAGCGTATTTTGAAGCCGATCATGCCCACGACTTTTTAGCCCCAAATCCTGATGGACTGCCTACTTGGCCGTTGCTATTTATCACCATTACTTGTGGTGCTATTAGTGGTTTTCACTCAACGCAAGCACCTATTATTGCCCGTTGTTTAACTAACGAAAAATATGTACGCCCGGTTTATTATGGCGCGATGATGTGCGAAGGTATTGTAGGTTGTGTTTGGGCGCTTGCTGGTATTGCTGCCTTCCCAGAAGGTTATGCGGGTTTAAAATCGATGCTTGATTTAGGCGGTCCAGGCTTAGTGGTTAACCATATTGCAAACAGCTACTTAGGTGTATTTGGTGGTATTATGGCTATTATTGCTGTTGCTGTTTTCCCTATCACCTCAGGTGATACGGCGTTCCGCTCACTGCGCCTAACAATGGTGGATGCGTTTAGTATTCCGCAAAGTTTACGTAATCGTTTGTTGTTAGCATTGCCAATTTTAACCATTGCTTACTTTATGACTAAGCTCGACTTCTCAGTTATTTGGCGCTACTTCGCGTTTTCAAATATGCTGCTTTCTACCAGTGTTTTATGGCTTGCTACTAAGTATTTATTTGACCGTGGTACATTCCACTGGATTGCTAGTATACCTGCTGTAATTGCTTCAGCTGTGACCTTGTCATACATAATGACTGCGGCAATAGGATTAAACTTATCAAGTGATTTAGGTAAACCAATTGGTGTAGCGGTTGCTGTTGTAGGCTTTATTGTATTGGCTTTTGTGCATTCAAAACATAAAGTGCGTCCAGCTTAAAACTACATAGTTATTAATGCAAAAAGCGAGCTTTATTTAAGCTCGCTTTTTTATGCTTGAACAAGTAGTAATTTAGTTAATAGATTTATCAACTTTCTGATCACTAACCACTTATGTTGACTATCTACCGCTAAAAAGTCGCTTGTTCGAAGTAGCTGATATCATCCAGGGTTTTACTAATAATCATTGCCCCTTCTAATAAGCTGACTGTTTGTATTGCCGCCCGAGCAGGATTAAGCTCTCCATTTATTTGATGTGCTTGAGTTAACCAGGCTAAGTTTTTATTAAAAAACCGCTGAACTTCAACCCGCACTTTATCGGGTAGGCTGTCGCTTTCTGCACCGAGTAAGCCACATAAACACATCTTTTTGTCTATCACGAGCGCATTTCTAAATAACTGAGTGTAAATATCGATGGGATTTTTACCGTTTGCTTTATGTACATTCGGATCGCCAAGTACTGCAATAAAGGCATCGGTGTATTGATGCGCGAGTTCAGCGCCTAAATCAGCTTTCGTTGGAAAGTGATAATGCACACTGGCACTTTTTATACCAATCTCAGTAGCAAGTTCTCTAAAGCTAAAGTTGCTATAACCACCCAGTCGCACTTTATTTTCTGCGGCTTGTAGCAGGGCTGCTTTTTTACTCATTTTGATATTTCCTTGCTGTTATCTGAAAAAATTATCAACCAGTAGGTAGTTATTTTCAAGCTCTTTTGTTTTTAGTTTGCAAACATTTAGCGCTTGCTATAAATTACCTATCAGTAGGTAGTTTTTGTTTGCCAATATAAACCAAAGTTGTCGTGAAAAATATAAGAGAGCATTATGAAAATTTATGACGTAGAAAATTACCCAAACCCATTGCAGGCTCGTATTGCACTTGCTGAAAAAAAGCCGACTGATAAAGAAAGTTTGTTGCTGTCGATTTATTAAATGGGGAATACTGCAGTGAGGCATTTTTGGCAAAAAAACCTTAGCCAAGTATTGGCGTTTAGTTATAAATTAATAATTTGGAGTCAAATATGAAAATTGCTGCCGACTTTAGTCAACGTGTGGTGGTGCATAGTGAGTCACTTGAGTGGATAGCTTCGCCCATGCCGGGTGTTGATAGACGTCCACTTGACAGAGTGGGCGACGAGGTTGCTCGTGCCACTAGCATTGTACGTTATGCGCCAAACAGCCACTTTAGCCCACATACACATAC
This sequence comes from Pseudoalteromonas sp. meg-B1, assembly GCF_003173795.1. Classification (GTDB taxonomy): domain Bacteria; phylum Pseudomonadota; class Gammaproteobacteria; order Enterobacterales; family Alteromonadaceae; genus Pseudoalteromonas; species Pseudoalteromonas undina. Next base: position 523,102 of record NZ_QGQU01000002.1, read on the forward strand.
CGGCGGTGAAGAGTTTTTAGTACTTGATGGGATATTTCAAGATGAGCATGGTGACTTTCCAAAAGGTACCTATATTCGTAATCCTCCACAATCAAAGCATACTCCTGGCTCAAAAGACGGTTGTATTATTTTTGTAAAACTATGGCAGTTTCAGCCAGAAGATCGCCAGCACGTGTGTATTCAGACACAGCAGATGCAAGGGCAGAAAACCCCCGAGTTTAATGACCTAAATGTCATTTTGTTATATCAAGATACGTATGAAACAGTGAGTATTGTACAGTTTAATGCTAATCAATCTTTAACGCTCACGGTGAGTGGTGGCGCTGAGTTGTTGGTTTTGGATGGCACTTTACAAGAACATAACGACACACTTGAAAAACACAGCTGGCTTAGAGTTCCTGTTAATAGCCAAATAAACGCCACCGCGGGTAACAATGGCGCAAGAGTATGGATAAAAACCGGCTATTTAAACGATGTAAAAAACCAAGTTAATCGGTTAAAAAAACATAATTAGCTCAAAAAATAAATCTGCATTAAGTGACTTTTTTGATCTGCTTCAAATAAAAGCTTTTAACTATTGCCTATAATTTAAGCTCTTTTCATTCAAGGGTTGAGTTATGGTTAATTTAACACATGGTTTGTCGATTGGTATTGAGCGCTCAGGCAGTGAGTTTTTCTTAACACTTAAGGCAATTGGTACCTTAACTCACAAAGACTATGAAGTGATCACACCGATGATCGATTCAGCGTTAGGCGAAGTTAAACATCCTATTGTTAATGTATTAATAGATGGCACCGAGTTAGATGGTTGGGAGCTTCGTGCTGCTTGGGACGATTTAAAACTTGGCTTAAAGCACAACAAAGAGTTTAAAAAAATAGCGATTTACGGCAATAAAGAGTGGCAATCTACCATAGCTAAGTTAGGCAGTTGGTTTATGTCGGGTGAAATACAATACTTTGAAAATGCTACTGCCGCTTTAGAATGGCTAAAAACCAGTAATTTAGACGCTTAGTAAAAAAAGGCCAACAGTGGCCTTTTTTTGTAAGTACCTTAGTTTATTTTGACAGTGTTTGTTGCGTGGGAAGCGCAGGAAAAGCGCCTTTAGCTAAGCATGCTTTTGAGCCACAGCGAAGACCAAAGTGAAGCGCTTTTTTTACTATTGACTCATCATTTAGCTTATCAGTAAGTGGCACTGCATTATCGCTGTGGTTTAAGTAGTACAGTACGCCAGCAATAAAAGCATCACCGGCGCTGGTGGTATCTACAGCGGTAATTGTTGGAGCTGCTTCACTCAGGGTAAAAGCGTTATGGTAAACAGTCGCTGGTGCCGGACCATCGGTTAAAAACACCAGCTTGACGCCTAATTCAAGCAGTGATTGTAAGTAGGCATCAGCTGATTGTTGGCGTTGCGTTGCTAAAAAATTTAACTCATCACGTGAGAGCTTAACAATATCGCAATACGCGTAGCATGCATGCACGTTTTGCTCAATGTCATTGCTATTTTGCCATAAACTGTAGCGTAAATTTACATCAAAGCTAACGATTTTTTGGTTGTTTTTAGCCTGCTTTAAAGCACACACAGTAGTTTTTGCTATAGCTGTATTGGTTAAGGTGTTTGAACAAAAGTGTAGGGTACTCAATTTATCCCAATTAATACGCTTTAAATGCTCATTCGTTAACAGTAAATCGGCTGTTTGATGACGATAAAAGTTAAAGCTGCGTTCGCCGCTTTCATCTAGGCTGACAATAACCATAGCTGTTTGCGCGCCTTCTATGGTAAATAAATACTCAGTATCTACGTTATATTGCTCAAGCGCATTAGTTAATTGTTTAGCAAAATAGTCATCTCCCATACCGCCACAAAACGCAGCTTTGCCGCCGAGCTTTGCGTAACCTACTGCCACATTAGCTGGAGCACCTCCTGGAATGGGCAAATAAGCACTGTTTTGAGAGTCTTGAGGCAGCATATCAATAAGCAGTTCACCAAGGCTAAGTAATTTGGTCATAGTGTAAATCCTAAAAAACCTAGCATGGCTAGGTCAAAATTCAAGGGAGAATTATTAAAACTAGTGTAACAATCGCTGAACAAACATAGCTTCAGCGATTGTTACACTAAAGTTGGTTAGTTAAACGCGTATTTAAACGTCAATGACGTTGTACGGCCATTAATAGCACGTGCGCGTATAATGTTGTTATCAGGTATTGAGCCTTCTTCTGCTTCAGTAATACCTACCGTATCGAATAGGTTATTTACGTTTAACGCAATATTAAGATTTTCTGATAAATCGTAGCTTACAAAGCCATTTACTTGAGTGTAACCATCAAACTTAAGATCGTTATTATCTTGAGCATAGGCATCGGTAGTACCAATAAAGCTTAGTCCTGCAGAGCCTTTTTCATAAGTGTAACGTGCCATTAATGAGTAAATTAAATCAGCTTGGCGACGAGGCGTATTACCAACCACTTCAGGGGTAAGTGCATCTTTTGCAATTTCAGCGTCTGTCCACGTTAAATTACCACGAAAATCCCATGCATCAATAAAGTAGGTTGATTCAACCTCAATCCCTTTTGCTTCATATTCGCGGTCAAAAAAGGTTTGTGATGTCGCTTCAAAGTTTTGCTCTTCAGTTTGTGCATAAAATGCCGTGGCAAAAACTGACAGTGAATCAAAGCGCTTTTTAATACCAAACTCATACTGGTTTACTTCATCAACGGCATCTTCATCGGCTACTGAGCCATCGGCGCGAACTTTACCAAATAAAAGTCGGTCAGCATTGGCGCGACCGCCTTTACTCAATCGTGCAAACGTTGCAAGGCTTGAGTCAATTTGGTAATTGGCACCAATTGAATATGATGCGTAATCCCAGTCGTAATTAACAGGGCTGGCATTTGCAAGGTCAATACCTGCAACATTTTGTTCAGGAACAGAAATCACACCGTCGCGATTCATATCAACGGTTGAGGTAACCGCGCCTGCATAGTTACCACGTGCTTCACCGCTGTCATAACGGGCACTAGCATCAATACTTACGTCACCCACCTTAGTTGAAAATGCAACATAGGGTGCACGAGTGTCGTATTCTGTGTCGTAATCACGTTGGCAACAGTTACCCCAAAAAGGCGTGCCATAAGCGTATAAGCCATTTTCAGAGAATTCAGTCCCATCGGCGGCTGTTACATTTAATAGCGCAGCGTTATCACCTTTGAGCTCCATTAGGTAAGAATTCCATAACCACGACATGGCAATATTTTGGGTTGACGCATAATAGCCAAAAGTAACGCTAGTATCATCGCTTAGCGATTTAGTCAGTTTGAAGTCGTTAACAATTGAGTCAAAGTCGTTCATGGTTACATCAAACGTATGAATACGCATGGCTAAATCATCGTTAAATGCAGCACCTGTGGTTGCATTACTAAGCGTTGCACCCACACCACCAATACTTTGCGCTATAGCTGATGCATTGCCAACTTCAGCTGGAATCAATGAATTAAAATTACCGCTTACAGATGATTTACGAAAACGGTTTTCAATACGCCAATCGTTGTCTAAATCAAATACAGCCTCAAAACCAATTGAGTCAACTTGCGGATTCATACCATCACGAATATCGCCGTTGCTTATTTGATTTTCGCCGTTTAAGCGCACTGTTTTAGTAAATAATGCCGAATGCGGGGTATCTGATTGTGCGTCAAACCCAGGAATTGAGTCACCATTTGCATACATTGGCATAGGTAAGTAGCCAACACTTTTATCATCTAAATGCTTGTAATAAAGACGCACGTATCCATTTTCAAAATCTTTGGTCAGGTTGGCTTTAATTTGCCCACCTTTATTTGATGTGTAACCTGTTTCACGTGGGCCTTCACCTTGACGTACAAAACCACCAACATGAAAGCGTACAGTGTCATTTAAATAGGTGCCATATTCAAAGTCAGTTCGAATAGTATCGTAATCTAGGCCAAGTGTAGTTGATACGCTGCCCGATTCGTTTTCGCCATTTTTAGAAATGAAATTAATTATGCCACCCGGTGCATTACTTGCTGCGGTAGAGGCTGAACCACCACGAATAGATTCAATGGTTTGCACTGTGTTATCTAAGCGCATAAAAATGTCAGCGTTACCAAATGCAATATCGCCATATTGTAAAACAGGTAAGCCATCTTCTTGAAGCTGTAAAAATTTAGCACCACCAGAGGCAACCGGTAAACCACGTACTGCAATGTTGGCGTTACCTTCACCGCCGGTTGATTCTGAGCGAACCCCAGGAATAATTCTAAATGCCTCAGCAGTAGAGCGAGGCGTAGACACCTCAACTTGCTCAAGCGACACACTGCTTACAGAAGAACTTGACGCCATTATCGTTGTACGGCGGGGAACACCGGTAACAACAATTGTTTCTAGCCCTTTGTTAGCTTGCGCTTGTGTATTTTGCTCTTGTTGTTGTGCATTAACGCCTTGGCTAACGGCGAGCGCTAAAGCACTGATCAGATATAAAGGTGTGTTGTGTGTTGTCATGTGAACGCCTCGTTTTAAACCCAAAGGGAAGTTGTTATTTTTACTTAATCGATTAAGTAAAAATAACAAAGTTTTTACAATAAGCAAATTATTTTGTTAATTATTTGCTGTTTTTTTACTCAAACATTGATTTTTATAATGTTTTTATAGCATTAAAAGTTGTTTGTTTACTCAGCGACTAAGTTACTTTGCTCTAATGCTGTTGCTGATGGGTCACGAATATAATTAAATAGCATAGCCAAAAATAATATGACTGCAAAACCCGTAGCTAAATAAAAACCGTAGCGCACGTGTCCAAAGTAATCGCTGATCATACCCATAAATAAAGGTGCTAAGGCGGCTGACAGTGCGGTAAAAAATAATATAACGCCTGCTACTGCGCCGTGTTGATGCACAGGAAAACACGATATTCCCTTAGAATTTAAAGTAGGGTAGACCATCGACATAAATAAACCTGAGAGAGGTAATAAAGCCACAGCCCAATCAACGCCACCATAAAGAGTGCCAACGTAACACAGCGCAATGCCAAAGCTTAAGTAAGCCATAACTCCTTGCCAACTAAACCTATTCAGTAACCATACCGCAATAAAGCGCCCTGCAGCACGTAACACAAAAAAGATTGTGAGTGCGTAAGTGGCCAGCAGCGGCCATGAGCCAGTGTAATCTTTTAGTAGAGTAGGCATCCACACGTATATGGCGACTTCGGTGGCAACATATAAAGCAATTGCAAGTGAAAAACCCAGTGCATAAGGATTTTTAACCATTTTCATAGTCGTTTTTAGTGAGGCTGGCTTATCTGTACTTTTTACCACAGCAGGGTAATCGGCACGCCAAGCAAGCAATGCCAAAATCAAACACATAATGCCAGCAATAATATAAAGGTAAGTCCAACTTACATTTTGAACCAGTAGCACGCCAACTAAAGCAGGGCCAACAATGGCACCAATGCCAAAAAAGCCTTCTACTTTATTCATGGTTTTGGTGTGCTCTTCGTTGCTATTAGAAATATCACCTAAGAGCGCCAATGCACCGGTTTTAAATAAACCAATGGCGAGGCCAATACAGCACAGTAAAAAAACAAAAAATATAAAGCTGCTACTAATTGCAAACAAAAAACAACTTGCAGAGAATATTAATAATCCAAGCATAATCGTTTTTTTACGGCCAAGGCTATCGGCTAAAAAGCCTAGAAATAATCCACTTATTGCAATCATGGCCATAGGCGCATAATGAAACGCACTGGCTTGGGTCATACTTAATCCAAAATCGCTTATGAGTTCGGGAATGATCATGCCAACGGCGTCAGAGGTCATGGCAAACATAAAAAACATCATGTATGTGAGCCAACGAATTTGTTGCAACGGATCGCTGCTTACGTGTGTGTGTGATTTTGTCATTTGCTTTTCCTCGTTAAATGCTTGGTAACACACATTAAGTTGTCAGTAACTTATTGTAGTATTAATCGAGCCACGATATTTGTATGTAAAATATTTAAAAATTACTTGTAAATTCTCACTTGCTAGTTAAAGATATATCTTAATCGATTAAGTTTCAACTTGGTAATCACACATGATGAAGAATAAAGTTCAATTGATCACATATGCTGATCGAATCACCGGTAAAGATATAAACGCATTAACAGCACTTCTAAAGGGTCCACTTAAAGACGTTTTTGCAGGGGTACACTTATTACCATTTTATAACCCAATAGATGGTAGCGATGCAGGTTTTGACCCAATTGATCATAGTGAAGTTGATGCCCGAATAGGAACTTGGTCAGATATTCAAGCACTTGGAAAAGATCATGATATAATGGCCGACTTAATAGTGAACCATGTATCGGCGCAATCGTTTCAATTTCAGGATGTGCTGGCCAACGGCAAAGCCTCTGAATTTTGGGATTTATTTTTAACTAAAGAAGACGTATTCCCTAATGGCATGAGCAACCAAGAACAACAAGCCATTTACCGTCCACGGCCTGGAAGCTGTTTTACACCAATGAAATGCGGTGATGGTCAAACGTATGATTTTTGGACCACCTTTACCGACAACCAAATTGATATAAATGTAAAAGTAGAAGCAGGCATTGCTTATTTAAATAACGTACTTACTAAATTTTCTGCTAACAACGTAAACATTATTCGTTTAGATGCAGCGGGTTACGCCATTAAGCAAGCAGGTACTAACTGTTTTATGCTTGATGAAACATTTGCCTATTTAGATAAACTCTCAAAGCAGGCAAATGATTTAGGCATGGAAACCATTGCTGAAATTCATAGTCATTATCAAACTCAAGTTGACGTGGCTAAGCGCGTAAACATGGTATACGACTTTGCTTTACCCCCGCTTATATTACACAGCTTATTTAATAATGACGTAGACGCACTGCTTAAGTGGTTACAAATTTCACCGCGTAATTGTTTAACGGTACTAGACACCCATGATGGCATTGGCATTATTGATGCGGGTCCAATGGGCGATAAGCCAGGGCTGTTAAACGCATCTCAAATAGATAACCTAGTAGAAACCATGCATGCCAATAGCAATAACCAGAGCCGTAAAGCAACAGGTGCTGCTGCAAGTAACGTCGACCTATATCAAGTTAATTGTACGTATTACGATGCACTGGGCGCAAATGATTTTGATTACTTATTATCTCGCGCCATTCAATTTTTTGCACCGGGCGTACCACAAGTGTATTACGGTGGTTTATTTGCTTGTAAAAATGATATGGAACTTCTGGCGAGCACGAACGTTGGTCGTGACATTAATCGCCCTTATCTAGATGCCGCTAAAATAGATGAGGCGCTAAATAAGCCGGTAGTAAAAGGATTAATAGCGTTAATTAAAATACGTAATGAGCATCCTGCATTTGCTGGTGAATTTACTGCTCAAGGTGGCGCAAGTGTATGTTGTTTAATGTGGAAGCTTGAGCAACAGTCAATTTCTTTGAGTATTGATTTTACAAGTCGTACCGCACTTATTACACAGGTTAATGGTGCTCAAGAAACCACTTTAAACTTACAAAGTTTATTAGTTTAAATAGCTTTATTTGTTGAAAACCAAAAAGCCAAGCAACTTAAGCTTGGCTTTTTTATCTGCGCTACTAACAGCGCTCAGCTACTTGCACCAATATCGAGTGCGTAACCTACTTCGTGTTGTTTTTCTTCTTTAGAAATAAATAAGTTAGCAGCTATTACACCTTTTTCTTGGCTATTTTGATGAATAGTCGTAAGGCGAGGCACAAAACGGGCTGCTTCTTCTATGCCATCAAATCCAACAATACGTAGCTCATTCCCTATTTTTATCCCTTGTTTTATTGCTTCTCGCATGGTGGCGAGGGCGATTAAATCACTCATACATATAATCACATCAGGGCGTGGTGAGGCGTTTAATACTTCTTTTGCAGCTATGCTGGCAAAACGCTCGCTACTTTCAGGAATATTCCAAATGCGGTCGTCGGCTACCGTTACATTCGCTTCATTTAACGCACGCTGATAACCTCGTAAGCGTTGGTGAGAAATAGATTGACCCGTTTCAAACTCATGATGTTCGTAAACTCGGCACAATACATTTTCATCGAGTAATCTCAAGCCCAATATTGCCACGTTATCAGTTGCCCTGTGCAAAACATGTTTGGCTATTTCGTAACTGGCTTGTTCGTTGTTTATGTTAATTGATGCGTTGCGGGCAATATCAAAATCCACAGTAACCACATGTTTTTGTACTGTTTTTAGTTGCTCTACCAGTGCTTTATTTCGCGGGCGACCATAACAAATAAAGCCATCAACAAAATCAACAACGTTATTGAGATTGTCGCTATTGCCTGAAAACAATAAAACATTAATGCCGTTTTTTTCAAGCACTGAGGTTACACCACGCATAAAGCTACTGGCGACAGGGTCTGACACCATATATTCCACGCTATCTGGCAGCACTAAAGCAACAATATTAAATGTGCCACTTCGCAAAGATTGCGCCGCTTTATTAGGGCCATAATAACCGAGCTCTTTGCAAGCTTTAAGTATGGCTTCGCGTCGTTTAGCCGAGAGTTGATCTGGGCGATTAAACGCATTTGATACCGTAGCATTAGACACACCTAACTCTTTGGCGATACTTTTTAATGTCCAGCGGGTGGGTTTACTCATCAGCGACTCATTACTACTTAGCAGGAAATTAGTAAATTAACATATTAGGCTGTTTAATATAACAAAAACTGTTGCATTGAGTTAATGCCGACACTGTTTAGGTGCAATCCCAAAGGTTTGCTTAAATAAACGGCTAAAATGACTGGCGCTATTAAAACCAAGGTCGTAGCACACTTTACTTATAGCTTGGCCTTCTAATAAAAGCGTGCGGGCTTTTTTAAGCCTAAGTTGTTGCTGCCAAAGCGCAGGGCTGGTGCCAAAAGCGAGTTTAAATTGCTGGTAAAACTTACTACGACTCATACAAGTTATTTTGCATAATGTGTCTATGTCGAGTGTGTCGCTTAAATGCTCTTCAATGTATTGCAGTGCATCACTCACGTTACTTTTTAGACGCAGTTTATCGCAGTTGGCCATTAATAAATCGCGGCTTTGTTGTTGCAGTAAACGGGTGATCAATTCGTTTAACGATAAATCAATTAGGTAGTGTCGCTCGGCGCCTTGCTCACTAAATAAATGCACCATTCGCTCTAATAACTGCTGAGTTTGCGCATTATGTTGGGTATGCACTAAATTAGGGCTGTATTCAAATAAGGTATCACTAGCAAAGTTTTGCTGCATATTAAGCGCATTAGCCACATTGGTTATTTTATCTGTGCTTATTTCAATCGCTAAACAGGTGGTAGGTGAGTTGATAGTTGCCTGTGGAAAATCAATCAGCACCCCTTGATCGGGCGCTAATACAAACGATTCGTGGGGTAAAAACGCTTTATGATAATGACTATTCTCAACATGCATAATTTTCTTGCCACTGAGCATGGCACAAAACAGTAATTCGTTTGAATGCAGCGCCACTTTTTGCGCACTTTTATATGTATCATAAATACTCAGTTCGCTGTTGTCGGCAGCAAAGCTTACTTTGTTTTCAATAAGTACATCAAGTTGTTGGCGTTTTTTATTTAACTGCGACGAATACATAATCAGCCTTTTTAATGATTAAATCGTTTGGACTCACAGACAATTTTTTTGGACTGCTAATCAAGTTTTTAAGCGCTTAATAGTCTAATGTCAATCAATACCGATTAAATATAAAGCAACTAGCTACATTACTCTAACAAGTTGCTGGTATTTCGGCTTAGACTTTTAGCTAACAACAACAAGAGAACACACATATGATTTACGCAAATCCAGGCACAGCAGACGCACTCATCACATTTAAACAGCAGTATGGTAACTATATTGGCGGCGAGTGGGTTGAACCCGTTAATGGTCAATACTTTGAGAATATTAGCCCTGTAAATGGCAAAGTGTTTTGTAAAATTCCTCGCTCTGATAAAGACGATATTAATTTGGCGCTTGATAAAGCGCATGCCGTAAAAACGCAGTGGGGCACAACCTCAGTGACCGAGCGCAGTAATATTTTATTAAAAATTGCTGATCGCATTGAACAAAATCTAGAGCTACTTGCAGTGGCCGAAACATGGGATAACGGTAAAGCCATTCGCGAAACCCTCGCCGCGGATATTCCACTTGCTGCGGACCACTTTCGTTACTTTGCCGGTTGCTTGCGTGCTCAAGATGGCAGTATTGGTGAAATAGACGAAACCACGGTGGCGTATCATTTTCATGAACCATTAGGTGTTGTAGGGCAAATTATTCCGTGGAACTTTCCAATTTTAATGGCTGCATGGAAACTAGCACCGGCACTTGCAGCTGGTAACTGTGTGGTACTTAAACCTGCAGAGCAAACACCCGCATCAATATTAGTGTTAATGGAAATTATTGGTGATTTACTGCCTGGCGGCGTGCTAAACGTAGTAAATGGTTTTGGTAAAGAAGCTGGTGAAGCACTGGCAACCAATACGCGTATAGCTAAAATTGCCTTTACAGGCTCAACCCCTGTGGGGTCACATATTTTAAAATGTGCGGCTGAAAATATTATTCCTTCAACGGTAGAGCTTGGGGGAAAATCACCTAATATCTTCTTTAGCGATGTTATGGAAAAAGACGACTCATACCTAGACAAAGCAATTGAGGGCGCTATTCTTGCCTACTTTAACCAAGGTGAAGTATGTACTTGCCCATCTCGCTTGTTTATCCAAGAAGATATCTATGAGCAATTTATAGAGCGCATTTTAAAACGTACCAAGCAAATTAAACGCGGTAACCCGCTAGACAGCGAAACCATGGTAGGTGCGCAAGCCTCTAAAGCACAGTTTGATAAAATTTTAAGTTACATTGATATTGGCAAACAAGAAGGTGCTGAAGTACTCAGTGGCGGTCATATTGAGCAACTTAGCGATGAGCTAAATGGTGGCTATTACATTCAACCTACTTTATTAAAAGGCACTAACGATATGCGCGTGTTCCAAGAAGAAATTTTTGGCCCCGTTATTTCAATGTCGACCTTTAAAGACGAAGCCGAAGCGCTCGAATTGGCTAACAGCTCAGAATTTGGTTTAGGCGCAGGTGTATGGAGCCGTAATATGAACCGCGCTTATCACTTTGGTCGCAAAATAGAAGCCGGTCGCGTATGGACCAACTGTTACCATATGTACCCAGCACACGCTGCGTTTGGCGGTTATAAAAAGTCTGGTATAGGCCGCGAAACGCACAAACTCGCGCTCGATCATTACCAACAAACTAAAAACTTATTAGTAAGTTACAGCGAAGATCCCCTTGGCTTCTTTTAATAACGCGTTTTAGTTTAAACAAACAACCTATAAGTAATGAAAGCGCTGCATTGTTGTAGCGCTTTGTTTTTTTTAAAACTAATACTGATAGCATTTGATTAGTGGTTAATTATAATAATAAAGAAATGATTTATTAATGAGGCGAAATAAAACCTCAGTGAATCATGCACAAAGAGGGTAATAAGGCGCTGGGTTGAAAAAGTAGATTAAAGGTTCTAGCTCAGGGCTGTTTGTACAAGCTCACAGCTCGTCACTCGAAGCCGGCTCATTTTCTCCTCTGTGTTTAAAAAGGCTTTAGTGAATTAATCACAAAAAGGATTATGGTGATGTTTGAAACGATTGCGATTTATTCAGGGTTAATAGCCACATTATGGATATTCATTGGTGTTTATGTAGCAAGTCGGTTTTATAAAGGTTACAGCCATTCTAAACAATTTTGTAGTGAATTAGGTGCAACAGGAAGCCCAACTGAAAAACTGTCACCGCTAATTAATAATTATCCTTTAGGTTTTCTATTTTGCTTTTTTGGCTGGTATTTGGCGCAATTGGCTAATGTTTCTATATTGGTTAATATTGCTGGTTGGTTAGTTATAGTGCATGGTATTGGTACCTGGGTTGCGGGTTATTTTCCTATGGATGCTGACCCATTTACTAAACATCCAACTTTTAGCTGCAAGGTACATTCTTGGGCTGGTTTTATTATGTTACTTTCGCTGGTTGTAGCACCAATATTAATAGCTATTAGTCCAACCACAGAAGTTACCTCTCTATACTTTCGTGTTTTTTCAATTGTTTCTGTTATCGCTACATTTTATTATCTGTTTGCTATGGCTAAAGCAATAAAACTACAAAGTAAACCTGGTACCTATCAACGTATCTCTTATGGTATTCAATTAAGTTGGTTAAGTGTTTTTTCAATAGCATTAATTTAAAACAATCACTAGTGCCTATCATTTGTTTAAACGTTAGGCTTGTCAATCTAAGAAATACATCAGCATTGTGTTGATTTTAGCTCATTATTTGGGCTTATAAATTAAGGAAGACTCATGAATATAAACGATACTAAATTACGTTTTATTTTACTAAGAGGTCCTTTAGGCTGGGGAATTCCTACAGCTATTTTATTTCAATTAATCATGCACCTTACAGGTGAGCAAGATTTTTTTGATGGAATCATTTCATCTTTAATAATATTTCCTTTAGTAGGCATATTATTTGGATACTTTATGTGGCATTCAAAACATAAAAAGAACTAAATAACTGAGAGACCTACCTTAATTACTTGGTTTTTTTGAAAGTTTTTAGCTGTAATTACAAGGAGGTTTGAGTGAAAATTTGTGAAACCCAAAGATTGCTTATTCGGCAGTTTTCAATTGATGATGTGCCGGCATTAAGTAAAATTCTTAGTGACGATGAAGTAATGAAATACTCAATTCGTGGTGTGTGCGATGAAGCCGCAACTGGTGAATTTATAAAGTGGTGTTTACAATGCTACGATTCATATGATTTGGGCCCATGGGCACTAATAGATAAAAACAGCGATTTATTGATTGGATTTTGTGGTATTTCCCCACAAAGTGTTGCGGGGAGCGAAGAGCCTAATTTAGGGTATCGATTAGCGGTCGATTTTTGGAATAAAGGCTTAGCCTGCGAAGCGGCTAAAGGTGTTTTAAAGTATGTGTTTACTCAAACTACTCATCAATCCGTTGTTGTTATTATTGAACCTGAGCATATTGCGTCATTGAGAGTAGCAAAGAAAATTGGCTTTACAGATTATAGCAATCATGAATTTCACGGTCGTGCCGTACAGTTATATCGATTAACAAAGGCGCAGTGGAATGAATGGACTTCTTTAGATGCTGCTTATGTAGCTACCTAAAGCTCAAGATAGTTAACGTTGGTTTGTTAAAAGGAAATTTTTAATGGATATAGATTCTCACATAGTTCAGCTTGAAAAAAATAACCGAAAGTTATTTAGTGCCTCTCATTATTTGGGACTTACGATAGCGATGGCTGTTATTATTTTGTTGTTAATGTTTTATTTCAGCCCATTGATAGGGCTTGCTTGTTCAGGTTTTGCTGCTTTCTTTTTAAACTTTTTCTATTCACAGTATACCTTTAGAAAACTCAACGCCCGCATAACACTACTGCAAACCAAAATTGAACAAACCTCTAAGTAAGCTGTTGCTCTTAATTTAAAGCCAGTTCATTTTAAATGTTACTCATTGTTAGCTGCTTTTATTGTTGCTAAGTTATTGCTGTAAAAAAGTTTGCTGATACTTATTGGATTTAAGATATTTTTAGTTCCACCAAATGAGTTTACAGTAATTATATAGCCTAATTTAAAATGGATTTTCATGAACATAAAAACAAAAATAGTTAGCCGTACTTTATTGAGCGCTTTATTAATTACGCCTACCTTGAGCATGGCCGAATTAGCAGTTACTCCTAAAACCCCAGAGCAATGGCGCAGTGTTACTGAGCGTGATATTGAAGCTGCTTACAGCATATCGGCAAAAAATCACCCTGGCATGTTTGATGTTAACAACCCAGCCTTTCCTGAATTATTAAAGCAAGCAAAAGCAGAAGCACTTGCACTGTCTGCTAAAGCGAGCGGGCCACAGGTTCATGTTGCGGCAATTGCGCGTTTTAGTACTGTGCTACAAGATGGTCATGCCGGTGTGTTTTCACGCGTTGAACGACCTGCTCGTCGCTGGCCTGGTTTTCGTGCAGTTTGGCGAGGTGATGCATTAAAAGTGTATTACAGTGAAACAGATAATATAAATAAAGGCGACGTGATAAGTGGCTGCGATGGGCAAAGTACCGAGACGTTAATGCGACAAAGAGTGTTTAAGTTTCATGGACAGGTTACACAGCCTGGGCATTGGTGGCAGCAAGGTTGGCGATTACTTGTTGATGAGGGCAACCCATTTTTAACACCTCTAAAAGAATGTCAATTTTTTAGAGCCAATGGACAATCCTACAGTAAAACCCTTGATTGGTCTGTTCAGCCAAAGAGTGTAAGTAAGCATTTAACACACGCCTATAATGGGGATGAGCTTGCAACCGATTTAACTTGGCCTGCACAAAACACTGCGTGGATTGCTATGCCTAGTTTTGCAAATAACGATAAGCAAACTAAAGATTACAATAACCTTTATAAGAAGGTGACGAGTCAACGTTCCAAGTTACTCAGTGCAAAAACGGTGATTGTAGATCTTCGTCATAACCAAGGTGGCTCGTCGTATTGGAGCTTAACGCTTGCAAAAGCGTTGTGGGGTGAGCAGGTTGTTGAACAAAAAATGGATAGCTACTCACAAAATAGCTGGGTTTGGTGGAGAGCGTCAAAAGACAATACTAACTATGTAAAATCGTTAATTGACGTGGTAAAAGATCAACCTGAAGTTCATGAATTGATTAAAGAAATAGCAGCAGGTATGGCGCAGTCACTTGAAAAAAATAAGCCATTTTACATCGAAGAAAAGCAAAGTAAATCAAACCTAAGCGAAAGTACGGTACCAGTGAGTGACTTTAAAACACAGGTTCTTGTTATTGTACCGCCACAGTGTGCAAGTGCGTGTCTTGATGCCATTGATGTATTTAAGCAATTTACAAATACTCAGTTATTTGGCGCGCCAAGTAGTGCTGACTCATTGTATATGGATGTTCGATTAGCTGAGTTACCCTCAGGTTTAGGTAAAGTGATAGTGCCTAATAAAGTGTATGTGAATAGAGCAAGAGGAAAGGGCGATTATTATAAACCCGATATTGCCTATAACGATATTGATTGGACAACCGATAAGCTATTAGAAAAAATTAAACAGTTATAAAAAAAGCCGCTCAATGAGCGGCTTTGACTTTTCAACTATAAGGGGTAATCAAAAACTGTATTTGGGCAATGTATTAATTGCCCATAGAGTATCTAACGCCAAAGGCATAACGAGGGCCGTATTGAGCCGCGCTTAAGAACTGACTTTCGAAACGGCTAAATGAACGCTCGGTTTCGTTGGTTAAGTTCACACCTTCAAAGAATACCGTTGTGCTTTCGTTAACTTCGTAGTTCACGCTAATATCCCACTGTAAGTACTCTTCTGCGTATTGTGGAGGAGCCGTAGCACCTGAGTCAGGTAAACCTTGCGCAATTAAGTACTCATCACGCCATGCACCGGTAATTTTCACCGATAAGCCATCTTTTTCGTAAAAGCCTTGTATGTTTGCAGAATCACTTAAACCAGCTAATACTGCTTGAGAGGCAAGGTAGTAGTTATCGTACTCTACATCACCATCAACAACGGTGGCATTAAAGCCTGCACCAAAGCCTGAGTCGCCAAACAAGTGCTGAACAGCAAATTCAAAACCGTTTACTTTACGTGAACCAACGTTTTCAGGTGAATTGATGGTCCATTCAATCAGCGGATCAGTCGCTGGGTCTGGTAAGATACGGTTGTTTTCGCCAATACCCACACCATTAGCTACAATTTCATTGTAAATTGCAGTGTCAGTTGCTTGATCGCCACGACCTTCAATGGCGGCTACTGCGTTGTTCCAACGCTGACCTAAATACACATCGTGTAAGCCTTCAAATGTTGTTTTAACCTGGGTGTTATCAATCCAATTATCTACGTCTTTCCAAAATAGACCAATAGCAGCGTAGCTGCCTTCGCTGTAGTAATACTCAAGGCTTAAATCTAAGTTCGTTGATTTAAATGGTTCTAGGTTTGGATTACCACGGCTACCACTTCTTGAATTTAATTTAGGTGATGGTGTTAAAGCCAAGTTACCTAACATATCACCGAGTGTTGGTCTGGTGATTGTTTGACCCCATGAGGCGCGGGTTACTAGGTCATCCGTAAGATCGACTTTAATATCAATCATAGGAAGTAGTAAGTCGTATTGGCCTTCATAGTCTACTTCAACTAATTCGCCACCAGCGGCAAATTGAGTTAACCACTCTGAACCACCAGCCCAGTACACTTGTTCCGCTACACGGCTTTTAGCTGGGCTGACAATATCAGTTTCTTCATAACGAAGACCTAAATTTACAAATACTTCGTAGTCGCTAACGTCAAATACCCAATTACTAGAGAGATACACACTGATGGTTTCTTCTTCAACTTCGTTAGTTGGGAAGCCGTCAAAGCTACCAATTCGGTAATAATCACTGCCAATAACATCTTCGGTTAAGTAAGCGCTTTGGCGAGCAAATGCTTCATCAAGGTCATAAGTGTAAGCATAACCAGGGGCTACGCCGTTAGGACCAAATGAAAACTCATCAAGGAATCCGCTTAAATCAACTCTTTCGAACATCGCATCCGGAAAAATTTCAGCGAATGTACCGTTGTTAAAGCCTGGTGCATTGGCGTTATTAGAACCACCCCAACCACTAAGTGTTTGTTTAGTGTAAGCCGCACCAAATTTTACAGTCTCAAGACCAATATCTGTATAAGTAAATAACTTACCATCTAATTGCACTTGAGAAACTTCTGACTCACCCGGTGTTCTGGTAAAAATACTGAAGTTAGAACCAATTTGATTTGGACTCACTTCTTGTGTGCCATTGTTCCAATTAATATTGAAACCGGGCACATCGCCTTCGCGGAAAAAGTATTCTTTAGTCGAGAGATCGGCTGAGCCCAAAATAATACGGGCATTAGAGTTCAAGCCTGGATCTTTACCGTTATCTGTAGTGGTTTTTGAAGTATGGGCATCAAAGTTAAAACTTAGATTGTCTGTTGCTAACCATTCAACATTAATACCAGTTGCTTTTGAGTCTACTTCTGAGGTTTCACGAAATGCAGTGAATGATGCGTCATCGCCAGCTGAGTTATAGTAAATAGCGGTGCCGTTTTCATCTAGCTCATAGGCATTACCATTGCCGCCAAACGACCCATTCCAAATACCCCACGATAACGAGTTATTACCCGTTGTTGCATTTGAGATTGTGTGATCTAGTGTAAACGTTAAGTTATCTGTTGGTGCAAACTGAAAAGTGGCTTGCGCGTTTAAACGTTCACGCTGAATGTCGTCTTTTGCAAAGCTGACTTCTTGTGGGAAGAAAGCGGCAGATACAAATTCACCACTCTCCCCAGCGTTAGGGTCGAAAAACTGCTTCGCTGGATTGCCATCAGCATCCATTGGGCGGTTATCAATTATGTTTTCAGCATCAACCGATAGGTTAGGGTTGACTAACCAAGAGCGCACATTGGCTGCTTGGCGCTGAAAATCACGACGGTGGTAAGAAAAGTTAGCTGAAAAACCAAACATTTCGTCAGCAAACGTGTTGCTGTAAATACCTGCTACTTCAGGAGTAACCTCATCACCTTCTTCTACCGATGTATCGTGAATACCTTTAGCCATTAATGAAAATCGTTGACCCGGCTTCTGTAGAGGTTTAGCGGTAACAATATTTACAGTTGCACCAAGGCCACCTGTTGGTGTATCTGCACGCGCTGTTTTCATAACTTCAAGTGAGCTTACACCCTCCGATGATAAGTTCTCAAAGTTAAATGAGCGTGTAAAGCCTGTGCCCGCCATTTGACGGCCGTTAAGTGTTACAAGGTTAAATGATGGGCCAAAACCACGTACGGTAATTTGGCTACCTTCACCGTTTGAGCGACTTACTGATACACCCGTAATACGTTGTAGCGATTCAGCTAAGTTAGTATCTGGAAATTTACCCATTTCTTCAGCAGAAATGGCATCGACCACGCCTGATGCGTCACGTTTTACATCCATCGAACGGATTAATGAACCACGAATACCTTTTACTTCAATAACTTCTAGTTCAGGTTCGGCAGTATTTTCTTGCGCAGCGTAAGCGAAGTTAAATGTGCTTGCAGCGATGATAAGTGACACAGAAGCCGCTAGTGGGCTTTTTTTAAACTTATTTGTGTTCATAATTGCTCTGCTTTTACTTAATTTATTACGGTAAGTAGGTACTTGTAATTTAGTACCTACCACTGAATTAGGGTTTATGGGTTAGCGATAACCACATTGTCGATACGATAAACTGCACCGTCACCTGTTCCCCACGCTGGGAACATCATCAGTACATTGATATCGCTAATGTCTAAACCTGCATCAAATAATGATTGCAACGTAAACGTGTATGTTTGCCACTGTCCAATAACAGGTACTTCACCTTCAACGCTTTGTTCAAGAGGAAGCTCTACCGCCGTTGCTGCACCTGTTGACTCAATTTTAAATGTCCATACTGAGTCAGGGTCATTTGGTGGTGTCACCATTTTCATTTCAAATTGCACAACACCATTGGCTAATATTGCTGATGCATCAAAAGAGATACCGTCGTCCGCTAAAAAGCCCATTACTGTTGGTGTAGCACCAATGACAAACTCAGCCACTGTGCCGTGTTCAGCATCGTCAGTTTCTTCAGTCGGTGTAGAGCCACCACAACAGTCCCAAATACTCCACATATCTGCGGCAGTATCTTGGAAAATAGTGATTTCATCGCCTGCTGATGCACTAGGATCGTACATTTTAGCGTTATCAACACGGTAAACCGCACCTTCACCTGTGCCCCATGCTGGGAATATCATCACTACATCAATGGCACTGACATCTAAACCGGCGCCTGCTAAGTCAGCGAATGTAAAAGTGTAAGTTTTCCATTCACCTACAGCAGGTGCATCGCCAGCATCTGTTAATGGAAGCTCTACCGCTGTATCGCCTTCATTAGATTCAATCTTCATTGTCCAAACAGCTGCTGGATCATTTGGATTTGACATTACTTTTACATCAAACTGTAGTACACCATTTTCTAAAATGCTGGTTGCATCAAATGGAGTATCGCTACCACCAGCAGATGAACGAGTATTAAAGCCCATTACAGTGGGGGCTTCGCCAATAGTGAATTCTGCGGTTAAGCCGTGTTCTGCATCGTCCATAACTTCTGTTGGAGTAGAGCCGCCACAACAATCCCACATCGGCCAATCTAAGTTTTGTCCGTTTGTGAATAGGTCTACTGATGGTGATTCACCTATATCGCCTTCAATAGCCACATTGGTAATTAAATATTCAGCGCCTGCGCCTGTTTGCCATGCTGGGAATACCATTAAAACATCAATAGCACTTAAATCTAAGCCTCTTTCTTGTAGTAAAGAAAGTGGGAAGGTGTAAGTTTGCCATTGGCCAGTAACAGGAGTAACACCTTCATTACTATCGCTTAGAGCTACATCGCCGGTATTAGGACCACCATCGCCAGCTTCAGCTTTCAATAGCCATGTAGTATCTGATGTTGGCGGCGTTACTACTTTCATATCAAATGTTAATCGACCATTTAGATCAAGAAGAAGTGATGCGTCAAATGGAGATGAGGTGCCGGTAAAATCATCTGGGAAGTGACCCCCACGAGTTGAAAAACCTAAAACAGTGCCGTTATTGTCATTAATATTAAATTTAATTACATCGCCTTTGTCAGCGTCAGTAATTGTTTCAGGTGTTGTACCACCACAGCAATCCCATGCAATCCAGTTAGCATTTAAGCTGCCATCAAAAATATCTAGATTCTTTGCAACCCCATCACTTGGCGGAGTGGGTACAGGGGCTTTACCTTCTACAAGTGCATCGTCTAAGCTATCGTAACCAGGGCGAACTGTTTCACAGCCTTTACCGGTGGCCGGATCTGAGGCACATTCGTACACACGAACATAATCAATCTCAAAGCTTTGACCTTCTGCAAATGCAGCTGCATCAATACCTAAATTGTTTACATTTTCAGGCCAATCGCCACCAACAGCATGGTTTAATATAAGGTAAAAGTCTTTATCAAATGGGGCATTATCCCAGTGAGTGGTAAGTTCGCCACTGCCTTGTTCAAAGTATTCAGCAAACCAACCTTTATGTTTAAGACCAACAGGCTCATCTTTAGAGTTGTAACGTACTTCAGAGCGACGTTGTGTAGCGTATAAATAGCCGTCTACGTACCAGCGAATTTCTCCCTCTTGCCATTCGATTGCATAAGTATGAAAGTCATCTGCTGGGTTCATACCTTCAGGTAAGGCATAAGCTTTGCCTGAACTTGAGTTATTTGGCCACTCACGACCATAGTGAAGTGTGCCATGAATATTTGCTTCAACGGTGCCATCTTCAGCGACTGTTTTTAAATTAACCGCTTCTAAAATATCAATTTCGCCAGAGCGCGGCCAAGTGCCATATACTTCATCGGTTGGCATCATCCAAAATGCGGGCCAGCTACCTTGACCAGAAGGCAACTTTGCACGCATTTCAAAACGGCCATAAGTAAAGTCGGCGTTGTAGCGGGTGTTTAAACGGGCTGACGTGTATGGTTTTTCTGCACCTTCTTCTGCAGGTAAGGCGACTATATTTAGTACACCGTCTTTAATGAAGGCATTTTCCTCACTGTCGGTGTAACATTGTTTTTCGTTGTTACCACCGCCAGCGCAGTTTAATTCAAAGTTCCACTTGTTAGTATCAATACTAGTGCTGTCAAACTCATCGCTCCATACCATACGCCAGTCTGAGACTGGTTCAGTAGGGTTTACTTTTTCAATATCGGTAGTAGTGGTCGCTGCGTCACCACCACAACCCGCCAAAGATGCTAATGAAATAGCAGCCAAAAGGCGAGTAATGCGTGTTGTTTCAATGTTCATAACTGAACCCCGTTCAACTGATTATTGTCAGAATATAGTGTATTTGTTGATTTTGTCATTTTTGTAAGCGCTTACATTTTTCTGTGTGGTAAATGTAAGCGCTTACAAATAATATGGGGGATTCTCAACTGGGTCAAGAATTTGTTTAAATAATTTACAACTGGTTTACTTTTAGCGGGGTGTTTTTGTTAACAGGAACGGTTAAACGCCTAAGTAATGTTATAAATAGAGGTTTAAAAGGTGTACATGGATGTTTTCATTAGCTGTATTGCTATTTTTTAAATGGCATTATTAACAATTGCCACAAGGATGAATTTTGTTTGGGGTTTGGGTATTGGCTTAAACCAAGTGCAATATTTTTATCAGGCTGACTTGCCTGTGATTTATAGCTGCCAAAAAGTCTATCCCACCAAGTTACACTAAAGCCAAAGTTACTGCTTGTTTCTTCGGGGTTTTGGCTATGATGAATACGATGCAGTACTTGAGTTACAAGCACTAAACGCAGCGGCTTTTCAATAGAGTTGGGTAAGCGAATATTCGCATGATTAAACAGTGCTAACCCATTGAGTGCAATTTCAAATATTAATACTGCAATAGCAGGTACACCCAAAGCGGTAACGGCAATCAATTTTATAAGTATGCTGAGTACAATTTCAATAGGATGAAATCGCAGACCGGTACTGGTATCAATATGTGCATCAGCGTGGTGTACGCGGTGCAAACGCCACAAAATAGGCACCTGATGAAAAAGCCGATGCTGCCAGTAAATAATTAAATCAAGCAAAAGTAAGCTGAGTATCACTGCAATGAGTGGTGAGACATTGAGTTGATTAAATAGCCCAATTCCATGCTGCTGATAATAAGCAGCAACCGCAGTTAATCCAACCGGCACTGAAAAGCGTGCAAGCAGGGTAGAAGTAAAGGTTAATCCAAAATTAGCAAACCAGCGTGACCTATTTTTAATAGTTGATTGGCGTGCAGGCTTTTGCCATTCAAGCAGCATCATTATTGCTAGTACGCTAAAAAAGAAGCCTAGCCGCCAATATACTTCATGACTCATGGTTTACCTCGTTGACTGCGGTTTCTTGCTGTTTTAAGGTGTAATAACCTCCATATATACGGGTAAAAATAGTTATCGCGCAGGCTATAGCAAATAAAACAGCAAGAATTGAAAAATACTGCGGCCAAATACAAAAGGCAATAAATAAGGCAATGGTTTCTGTGCCTTCGGTTAAGCCATTTAAGTAGTAAAAACTTTTGTATTTAAATTGTGGTTTGTCGAGTTTAAATTTTTCAGCGGCTATGGCAAAAGCTAAAAAGCTGGAGCCGGTACCTATAAAGGTTACAAGCAATAGTGACCCTGCAAGTGCATTTTGCTCAGAGTTGGTTAAAATAAATGCAAAAGGAATAAGCGCATAAAACAAAAAGTCGAGGGTAATATCTAAATATCCCCCAGCGCTTGAACTGCTCTGAGCATAACGCGCGAGTGCGCCATCAAGACCATCAAAAATGCGGTTAATACAAATTACAGCTAATGCGCCATACCAATATTCAAAAATAATTAGTGGCACAGCTAGTAAGCCAATTAAAAAACCTATTAAGGTTAATTGATCGGCACTCACTCCTTTTTTGTGCAGCTGTTTTACGCACGGAATAAGCACAGGTTTTATAAGTGGGGTAATAAATTTATCTAACATTTATATCACTTTGTACGTTTAGATTGATGATTTTGCCATTTGTGGCTATTGCGTCACTTTCATCATGGGTGACCATAATGGCGGGTAACTGATATTCCCAAATTTGTGAAAACACCAGCTGACGGGTTTCAATACGTAATTGCTGATCAAGCTTACTAAAGGGTTCATCGAGTAAAATCGCTTTGGGTTTACTCAGTAATAGTCGCAGTAAAGCAACACGGGCTTGCTGCCCACCGGAGAGAGTGTCTGGATGGCGCTTGGCCATGCCTTTTAGCCCAACGTGTGTAAGTGCTTCATCTATTTGCTGTTGGCGTTGTTTTTTATCCATTTTTGGCATGGCAAAGCTAATATTACCGCCAACAGATAGATGCGAGAATAGTAATGGGTCTTGATATAGCACAGCAACATGGCGTAAATGGCTGGGCAAGGAACTAATATTAGTATCATTTAGCCACACCTCGCCAGTCGCATTAAAACCCGGAGGTAATGCGCCAGTAAGCCAATTTAATAAGCTAGATTTACCGCTCCCTGATGGCCCCATAATAGTAAGAATTTCACCACCTTTAACCTGTTCATTCAAGCTCAGTAACAACTCGTTTTGACGATAAAGCTGACAATTTTTAATTTGTAATGATGGCTGCATTAAACGCCCTTTGATGTATTCATATTATGCTTGCTTGTTATTAAAAACATACCTAGGTAGTCCCCATGCCAGTATAAAGCCGAGAAGAGGTAAGCCCATTTGCAGTATTGCATACACAGCACTGGTTCGCCTACTTGCACCATTGGCAAGTGTTACGGCTTCGGTGGTTATGGTGGCTATTCGGCCACCCCCTGCTAACTGGGTTGATAAATACTGGCCAAAACTTATTGCCAACCCCAGCGCCATCGCAATTAAAATAGGCGCAAATAGTTGTGGCAATTTAACTTGTATAAACACCTTCCATGGGCTTGAGCCTAAGCTTGCAGCAACACGCGCTAATCTTGGGTCTAAACGCCTGTAACTATCGGCAATAGATAAAAAAACATAGGGTAAAACAAACAGCAAGTGTACAAATATCACATTAAAAAAAGCATGCTGACTATTTAGCAATTGCTGTAGCCACACAATACCAAATAAAAAGGCGATACTGGGTACCAACAACGGCAGGTATATAATTAACAGTGCCCACTTCGCCAAAGGTTTAGCCGTGATTTGCTCTGCTTCTAAACATAGTAACACCAAAATAGTGGCAAAACCTGAGCTAACCACGCCAACCACTAAGGTATTAAATAAAGGAGTGTGAATGTGTGTAAAGGCATTTTCAAAGTGTAGTAATACCAAACTTGAAGGTAAGGTATCCGGAAAACGCCAATAGCCAGCTACTGACCAAAGTACTAATCCAATTAACGCAGCTGCAATGAAGACTAAAATTACGCAAGTGACGATATAAGTAAAAGCACGAACAAGTTGGTGAGCATAATGGCGTCGGCCGTTGATGAGTGACTGACTAAAAATCATGGCACTGATTTTTTCAAGCAATAGCCAAATTAGCAGTAGTCCAACAGTGATCGCTAATTGTAACAGAGCACCCGCTGAGGCCTTTATGCGCAGGGTTAAATCTACATCGTTAAACCAATGCATGATAGCAACGGCTAAAGTAGGGGGCGTATTTGGCCCAAGTATCAGTGGCATCTCAACGCTCGCACTAGCATAAGCAAGTACTGCAAAAATGGGCAAACGTAACAGTGGGTATAAATTAGGTAGCACCACTTTAAAAAATGCCACCATGGGGTAATAGCCTAAATTAATGGCAATTTGATGCTGCATTCGTAGCTTTTTGCCAAGTTCAGGCTGCGCTAAAATACCCAATGCAATGAGTAATAAAAAAGGCAGCTCTTTAAGTACAAGCCCAATAATAATGCTCCAGCCAAAAGCGTCATAAGGTAATGAGCCCTCAGGAGCTAATTGCCAGCCCGTTAACCAAGGCGAAAATAAGCGCGTAAATAATCCCGATGGCGCGATTAAAAAACTGACCGCAATTGCCGCTGCAGCGTGGGGAATAACCAGTATGGGACTCAATACATATTCAATTCGTTTTAGCCATACACTATTAAAAAATGCAGCCAGCATAATAATCATGAGCGCAAACGCTATTAATGTACTAATTAGTCCAGTGCGTATGCTCAGGCCTATCATTTGTGAAAGCCCCGGTGTATCCCATAAAACATTAAACCCAGCCAAACTCATGTTGGTTTTATTCAAGGCAGGCGCCCAGCCAAAGGCAGGCAACATTACTCCCATTAGGCCGCCTAATACAGGTATTGTTAACAGTGCCAGCAAACAGTAAGGGGTTACTTTGACTAGGCGTGAGAATAAATCAGCTGAATGGAGTACCTTACTCATTGGCTTGCTCCATAACGGGTTTCCCAGCCAGTATTAATTGCCTCCACCCAGCTCGGATGTGGCTCACTGAGTGTACGTTTAACACTATTTAGAGGCAGTGCGCTAGGATGCGGCTGTACGGTTTTAAATAAGCCCTGCTGCTCTGCGCTTAAGCTGGTTTGAATTAATACCGTTTTGTCACCCCATATAGCAGTTTTTTGTTTATGCGCTTGCGCTGCGGGGCTTAATAAAAAGTCAGCCACTAATTGCGCACTTTGCTGGTGGCTTGCATTATAAGGAATAGCGACAAAGTGAGTGTTACTTAAGCTACCATCGGCCATTGCATAACTTCTTATACTTTTTGGTAAATCATAGCGCTTTACCGCAGCCGGTACTTCTGGTGCCGAAAAAGTAAAGCCAATACTAAGCTCGGTATCGTCTATTAAGCGGCGCATTTGTACACCGCTTTGCATGAAGTATTCGCCATTGCGCCACAGATTAGGGTGCAATTTATTTAGAAACGTCCACAACGGATCAAGTACTTGGGCTGTGTTTTTATCATTAGCTGGTTGATTTAGTTTTGCTTGTAGCATTGCATCGCTATGTTGGTGTAATACCACTAATGCATATTTTAAAAAGCTCATCCCTAAAAAGTCGGGGGGTTTGGGGTAACTAAATCGGCCTGGGTTTGCTTTACTCCAGCTCAATAACTTATTAAGGGTTTGAGGAGGAGAGCTCGTTGCTAGCGTATCGTAATAAAAAGTCAGTGATGCCTGCCCCCAAGGGGCTTCCATTCCTTGAGTGGGTAAACCAAAATCAAACAACACGCTGGGATTGTTTTCTGGATTGGTGTAAATAAAATTAGGCAATTTATCAGCCCAGTCTTTTAGTAAAAGCCCGTGTTTACTCATAGCTGCAAAGTTAGCGCCATTGATCCAAATTAAATCGACACTGCCTTGAGTGTGATTATTTGCTGATTTTTCAGCGAGTACGCGGCTAACGGCCTCGCTGGTGTCGCTAAGCTTTACATGCACTAACTCAATGTTATATTTAGCTTTTACTTGCTCAGCCGCCCACTGAATATAGGCATTTATTTGCGCATCACCGGCCCAAGCATAAAAATATACGCTTTGGTCTTTACCTAACTTTTCAACTTGCTGCCAACGGCTTTGTAATTGTGTACTTGCTAGGCTTTTAAAGCTAATAATAAGGCAAATGCAAAAGGCGACACAGAATAAGCTGTATCGCGATAATGTTTGCCAAAATTTATTGGCGAGCATTTAAATCCCAGTTGTAGTCTAAAAACTTAACTTTCATGTTATTATTTTTAAGTGCTTTTTGCTGAGCGGGTGTCAGCTTTAGTGCTTTAGGGTATAGCATAAAAAACTGCTGTAGCGTATTTGCGCCTTTAAAGCCTTGTTCAAAATCATCGCCGTACCACTTAAATATTGAAGACATACTTAGTGTGTTATCTTGCGCTATATTTCGAGTCATGTCTGATAAAAAACGCACCGTTTGCTCTTGCAATTGGCTTTCTAAATCAGTGGCTGTGTAGGCTTCTTCACGTAGCGCAGGGCAGCCAATACTTGCGCAATTTACAGCAAAGTGAATACGTGGGTCGTTGTATTTACCACTGCCACGTATTAAACCATGCTCTATATCATCAAGGCTGCGAGTTTTATCAAGTAATGGCACAAACTCTTTGCTCCACGGTGAGCTAAAAAAACTGCCTAAATCTTTAATTGATTTAAGGTTTGGGTATTTTGTTAATATTAGCTCAACAGTAAAGGCGTTATATGCGTTAATTAAAAACGCCAGTTGCTTAGGTTTTTCCCAAGTATCAAACTCATTTTGCGTAACAGCCGATAACGAATCTAAATAAGCTTTTAGTTCGCTGCGCTTAGCTTTTATTGCTGAGTAATCAACCTCAGTGCTGTGACCATGATTAATAGCTGCAACATGATTGTTTAATAGTGCATTCCAGCTGTCATGCATGTTTTGAGCTTGGGCCGAAAATGACATTGCAAACGATGTTGCAAGCAAAGCAGAACCTAACAATAGCGCTTTTAAAGGTGTTTTAAACATATTAGCCTCTGCGCCAGGCGTGGTATTTTTCCAGCAAGTTAAGTACCTTTTCAGGAGCATGAGCACGTTTCCATTCGCCCGCCACATATTTGTTACCTTCAGCCCATGTTGGGTAGCTGTGAATGGTGCCCAATATTTTATTAAGTCCTAAACCGTGTTTCATGGCTAACACAAATTCAGCAATTAAATCGCCAGCGTGTTCAGATACCACAGTGACACCGAGGATTTTGTCTTTACCTTTAGGGGTGATCACTTTAATAAAACCATTGTTAGCGCTTTCGGTAATGGCGCGATCTAGCTCTTCAAATTCAAAGCGGGTGATTTCATAGTCTATGCCTTTTTCAATCGCTTCTTGTTCATTTATGCCCACCCGTGCTACTTCAGGGTCAATAAATGTGGTCCACGGAATGACACGGTAATCCACTTTAAACTTTTTAAGGTTACCAAATAAGCCATTTACAGCAGCATACCAACCTTGGTGAGCGGCTACGTGTGTAAACTGATACGGTCCTACAATATCGCCAGCGGCAAAAATATTAGGATAGAGTGTTTCAAGGTATTCATTTGTGACTACAGTGCGGCTCGTTTCAATACCTAGTTCTTCAAGGCCATAACCTTCTAGGCGAGCGCTTCGGCCAACGGCACACAGTAGCTCATCATATTCAATATCAATTTCGGTGTCGTTGTGTTTCACCACGAGGTACTTTTTACCCTCGCGTGCTTCACAGCGCAGCGCTTGGTGTGAGGTTAAAATATTAACGCCACTATCGGTCAGTGATTGGTGTGCAAAAGCTGACACTTCAACATCTTCTTTGATCATAACGCGCTCAGCCATTTCAACTTGCGTCACACTTGAGCCTAAACGGGCAAAACTTTGTGCTAATTCACTACCAATTGGTCCTCCGCCAAGTACAACAAGCTTTTTAGGTGCATCGTCAAGCTCAGCAAATTTGCTCCATAACGTATCACTGGTTACATAGCCGGTTTCTTCAATACCCGGAAGTGGCGGTACAAATGGGCGTGCGCCAGTGGCAATAACAATAGTGCGGGCAGTGAGTGTTTGCGTGCCGCCATCATTTAAGTTAATTTCCACCGTCCACGGGTCGATAAGTTTGGCGTAGCCTTTAATTACTTCTACGCCTAAGTTTGTGTAGCGCTCAACACTGTCGTGTGGGGCTATATCGGCAATCACTTGCTGTACACGTGCCATTATTTTTTTAAACGAAAACTGCGGTGTCGTGTTTTGTAGCCCATATTTTTCAGCTTGGCGCATTTGCTGGGCTACTTTTGCACTTTTAATAATAGCTTTACTAGGTACACAGCCAGTGTTTAAGCAGTCGCCGCCCATTTCGCCGGCTTCAATTAAGGTAACTTTGGCTTTAACTGCTGCTGCAATATAGCTGGTGACTAAGCCGCCTGCGCCCGCACCAATAACAATCATGTTGCGATCGTATGTTTTGGGTTTAGTATAGTTTTTATAAACACGGCGCTTTTTTATTGCATTTATCAGGGTTTTTGCAATTAACGGGAATACCCCTAATAACGCAAACGATAAAATTAAATCCAGTGATAAAATACCCGATAAGCTATCTATTTGTGCTAATTGAGTACCCGCGTTCACAAATACAAAGGTACCCGCCAGCATTCCTATTTGGCTTACCCAGTAAAAAGTCCATGACTTAATAGCGGTTAAACCCATTAATAAATTAATTAAAAAGAACGGAAAAACAGGCACTAAGCGAAGCGTAAATAAGTAAAATGCGCCTTCTTTTTCAACCCCAGTATCTATAGCGGCTAAACGTTCAGGAAAGCGTTTTTTTATGGTATCGCGCAATAAATAACGTGACACTAAAAATGCTAACGTAGCACCAATGCTTGAGGCAAACGAGGCAACTAATAGCCCTTGCGCCAAACCAAATAATGCACCAGCGGCTAGCGTTAAAATGGCTGCACCGGGCAGTGATAGCGCGGTCACTAATATATAAAGTAAAAAGAACCCCCCGATCACCAAAAACGGTGATTGAGCTTTGTACTGATCAAATTGTGCCATTGACCCTTTTAGCCCGTCGAGGGTAAGGAGCTGGTTTAGGTCATAAAAAAAGAATAAACCGACACCAATCGCCGCCAGTAATAACAAACTTAATTTTTTTAACATGTTATCTCTCAAACGGTTTAAAAGTTATGGGTAAGTGTGAGCTTAGCGTTAATTGGTAATTCTGGGAACGCGAGTGTCGCGCCAAAATAGCCACCTTCAAATACAGGACGCCAGTTTTGCTGATCGGTAATATTATTTACATCAAGCCTCAATTTAGTTGCAGAAGTAAACGCATAGCTGGTATTAACATTTAAGGTGTGCTGATCGCGAATGTATACGGTAGCTAAAAAATCCAATGGGTAGCTTTTAGTATACAGGGCAGAAAATCCAGCTTGCCACTGAGAAGTTATTGTATAGTTAGCATTTAAGCTTAATGATTGCTCTGGGATCCCTTGTACTTGACGGTTTGAGGGCGAAAAAGCTGTGTAACTTGGTGCGCCAATGCTGTTACCCGCAATAATATCGGGACGCGAATTATCAAACGCATCGGCTATTTGAGCTGAGTCTTGACCTGTCGCAGAGTTATCATAACGGGCATCAATGTAATTGTAGCCTGCGCTTACCCAGTAAGGGTAAGCGTCGTAAAATACTTGGCTTTCGAATCCGGTCGTACGAATACCAGTATTGCTACCATCGCGATTACGTAAGCTGCGGCGTTGGCTAAATACAGCAGCATCTGCATACCAGTCGCTTTGTGTTGGCGCATATTTCACGCCAAACTCGACTAAAGTATTTTCCGTAGCAAAATTTTGTGCGCTAATTGTATTTTCACCACCTAACGTATTACCGCCGGCCATGCTGTTAGAGGTGGCTTCGTTATAACTTGCTGCCGCATAAGTGGTTAAATCGTCATTTACTGAGTAATTAACGCTCAGCTGCGCTGATTGCAGGGTATCGTTAATGCTATCACTAGCGGCTATTTGCCCTTGAGGTGCAATCGGGTCATTTGCTTCTACATCATAGTAATCAACACGATAGCCAGCACTGGTGCGTAAGCTGTCAGTCCATTGTGAGTCTTGTTGAATGGCAATGCCGGTTTGCCAAGAGCGTGAGTCTGTAGTATCTGATAAGTTAAAATCACCACTGCCATCATTGTTGATATCGTACTGACCACCAGGGGATACATATACACCTGGGCGCAGCTCTACCAAACGTGCCTTTTGTGCATCAGTTAATGCAATGCGGCGGTTTGAAAGTGGGCCGGTTAAATCAATAGGCGTGTCGGCTTCAGTAGTAAACTGGCTGTAACCCAAGACTTTATTATAACGAACATCAACGGCGAATAAGGTTTGCTGCTCATCGCTCCATTGATACGTGAGTTCAGTGCGGTTTTGTGCGGTATCGGCGCCATCAATTATTTCAACAAAACTATTTTGTGCTATTTCTTCGCGCTGCAAATGTTGAAAGTAACTAATGTTTTTAATCGACATTACATCAGACAGTGCGCGCTTATAAATACTGTGAACTAAATAAGTGGTTGCTTGATTGAGATTATCAGGATCGGTAAGCACACGGCTGGTATCTATTTTGACTTGCCCTGTGGGCGATATAATAGAGCCTGCGCTAGGCACTGTGCTGCCATTCGCTTGTAACCCTTGACCAGTAATGTAAAGATTATGATCGATAAGCGCTTGGGTAGGGCGGTTTATACCAGCGTTATCGGTAAACTCTGTTTGGTACAGTTCAAAGTTAATGTCCCAACTGCTTTTATCATCCGGTAAAATTTTTAATGCCGCAAACAAGCTATCACTTTGTGTAGCTGAATAGTCATAATAACTACCCTGATCAATATGCTCATAGCTAACACGTAAGCCAATTTTATCCTCAACAATCGGTGCGTTGTAATCTACTTGGGCACTATACTTATCCCAACTGCCTGCAGACAACTTCACATTTCCTTTGCGCTGATCAGTTGACGCTGTTTTAGAGTGCAAGTTTACAAAGCCACCGTTACGTTGGCTTGAACCAAACAGCACAGGCGGTGCACCTTTAACTACGTCTATCTGCTCTATCGCATTAAACGACAACGGCACACCAAAACCATTATTACCCGCTTGGCGTCGAGTACCATCTTGAAATAACTCACCTAACTGGCCGCGGATCGTCGGTAAACTTGGTGCACCAAAACCACTTGCAGCGTATGTATTAGGACTTACTGCCAGAACATCGTGCAATGTTGTTATGTTAAGTTGCTCAATTAGCTCTTTAGAAATAGGGGTCACAGAGCGGGCTATGTCTTGCAAAGCCAGGTTGTCGCCAAAAGGGCCGTTTACTGTGGTGTTTTTAATAGAGAGGTTTTTAGATTTAAGCGCTTGACCTGCCACCTCAATTCGCTCAATGGGGTCAGAGCTAGTTGTTTCATTAGCCTGAGCAGCTAAAGCTACATTTAATAGGGGGGCGAGGGTTAAAGCTAAATACGTGTATTTCAAATCGTGTTTCTCTATTGTTATATGTTGACGTACACAAAAGACCAAGACAGATAAAAATATCTTTCAATCAATTGCTAATATTTTTATTTTTTATCTTAGCGCTTAAATAATAGTACCTTTAAATAACTCAACTTAAGATCAGTTTAGGTTTAATTTTAATTAATTGAAAATAAAAATACGCTTATACGGTCTTACTTGCCAATTAGTTTATTTATATCTTTTTTAAGGAAATTTTATGACAGATTCAATCAATACAGATGTACAAACTCGTTTGCAATGGTCACTTTTATCGCTGCGCTTAGGGGTTTTCATAGTTATGGTAATGTGGACACTGGATAAATTTGTAAATCCGGGGCATAGCGCCCGTATCTTTGAACATTTTTATGGGATCAGTGGCTCTACCGATACTATTGCTTATATTTTAGGTGCACTGCAATTATTGCTAGTAATAGCATTTTTAGTCGGTTTTAAAAAACGTATTACTTACGGTGTTATTTTTATAATGCATGGACTATCAACGCTGTCTTCTTACAACCAGTACATAGATGGCTTTAATAATTTACTGTTTTTTGCAGCATGGCCTATGTGGGCTGCGTGTTTTGCGCTTTATTTATTACGCGATCAAGACGTAAAATTTACCGTTAAATAATAAGCAAAAAAAATGGTTATAAGCGTTAGCCTATAACCAATAAAGTACACAGGGAGTGTAGGAAGTTCTGTTGTGCACAGTAAGCGGTTAGCAACCCATTTACTGTGTGTGACTTAAAGCACTTATTGGCGCTTTAAGTTGCTTTAATAAATACTTACAACAATAAAAGCAAAGCTAATGCCAATTTTTAACAGTATGAATTTTATAGATATTTATATTGTTTGGATTGTGGCTTTGCATAATGCAGGTAAATCTTTCTATATTGCAACGGTAAAAGTTACCTACTTTGCAATATGAAAAAATGGCACTGTTTTAGAATCCGATTCGACTAAAAGCAGCGCTGATTTAAAAATCAGCGGCTACTTCAAATTCTAATCGTTCATGACTAATAGGATGGGTAAAAGCTAAATACTCGGCATGCAAATGTAGTCGGTCTGATTTTTTACCGTAGTGGGTGTCGCCCACAATGGGTGTATTTAACCCTAAGTGGTGGGCACAGTGAACACGCAATTGATGAGTGCGTCCTGTTTTTGGGTAGAGTTGTAAGCGGGTAGTATTATTTTTACGTTCCAGTACCTGCCATGTTGTTAATGACGGCTTCCCCGTTTTGTAACATACCATTTGCCGTGGCTTATCATCAAAATCAAGCACTAAAGGTAACTCTATGCTACCACTCTCAGCAGCAATATTACCCGCTACTAAAGCAACATAACGTTTTTCTACACTACGCTCTATAAACTGTTTTTGCAGTGCTTTATGCACCCGTTTATTTAACGCAATCATTAACAGCCCTGAAGTCGACATGTCTAATCGGTGCACAATAAGTGGCCCCGAAGCGTGTGGGAACTGAGTTTTGATTCGCATATATACCGAATCGTCAATATTAATGCCTGGCACAGATAAAAATTCAGCTGGTTTATTTACCACTAACAAATCATCGTCTTGATAAACAATCGTTAGGTCTTTACCCTGTGCAGGGTTGACCAAGAGCGGGTTGTCTTCAACATTTAACCCCTCTAGCATATGCCCTAAAATAGGCTGGCATTTGCTATAGCACGATGGGTAATAATGTAAATGATGTCTTATTGCCGACTTAGGCGGTGCGCCCCACCAAAATTCGGCCATAGCCAGGGGCTTTAAATTATGTTTATAAGCATATTGTAATAATTTTGGCGCGGCACAATCTCCCGCGCCTGAAGGCGGTGTGTGCTCGGGCAGTTTGGCAAAAATTGCATTCAAATCGGTCACTTCGCCGTTTGCATTTAAAAACTGGTATTGAGCGAATAGCTTTTTTTGTAAATTTTTAGAGAGTACTTTACGGCGTTTTTTTAATCCGTTAATTTCATCATCTATTGTTAGTTGTGCCTGTTCAAGCGCTGCAATGCGTGTTTGCCACTGTTGCTTTAATGCTTGTAGTTGTTTTTTCTCAACAATGCTCTGCCCAGCTAATTGGTTCTTCAGTTTTTCAAACTCATCATTATTGAGTTGTTCGCCGGCGGCTTGCCGTTGCTGTTTTCGCTGTTTTCGAGTTACTTGCATCGCTTGCTGCTTGGCGATAAGTTGTTGCTCATAGTGTTGGCGAGCAGTCGTTAATTGTTGCTCAATTTGTTGATAATTATCACTGTTTTGAAAGGCTGTAATTTGCGCATTAATGTCGTTAATCACTTGGCTTTGCTGACTAAACTCTGCATCGTCTATATGTTTAAGTGCCACATTTGGCGCAAAATGCAGTTGCTCATCTATCCCCGCTATTTGCCCCGAATAGGCGCTAATAAAGCCTAGCTGTTGCGACTCATCTTGAACAACCAATACGCCAAACATTTTACCGGCATCAATATCATCTGTATCTAAAATAGCCTTATCTAGCTTTTTTAATTGTTGTTGTAATTGTTTTGCAGCGGCAACGGCCAGCGGATGAGGTTTATAATAAAAGGGAAACGTAAACTGCTCAGGCAGTGCAAGGTTATCTATATTTTCATTAAAAGTGGTAAAGCAGCTAGCAGGGTTTGACATGGCAATAGTGTGATTAGCAGTTATCAGAATAATTAGTCAGAGTGTAACATAAGCAGCGCTTTGCCACTAAGCATGCCTGGCATTACAAACAAAAAGGCCAACATATTTATGTTGGCCTTTGGTATTAAGCTAATACTTATTTGTTAGCGTCTTTCACTGCTTTTAATTTAGCTGCATGGTCAATTTCAAATGCAGGCATGTCTTTTTTGCCTTCCATTAAGTAGTTGTCCATCCAACGCATTAAACGCAAGCTGTAATCGTACTGTGCCGCTACTTTACGGTTACCATGGCCTTCGCCTGGGTAGTAAACAAGGCGAACATCTTTACCTTGCACTTTCATGTAACGGTAAAGTTCCATAGATTGTGCAGGGTGAACGCGAGGATCGTCTTTACCATGCATAATAAGCAGTGGCGTTTCAGATTGACCAGCCCAGTAAATTGGGCTGCGCTCTAGGTACCATTGCCATTTATCCCATGGGTATGAACGCGCATGAACTAGGTTCATTTCGTTTGAAATATCAGTAGTACCAAATTTAGATAGCTGGTTAGTTACACCCACAAACATAACACTGGCAGCAAAGTGCTCGGTTAGCTTTGTTGCGCCCCACGCTGATGCATAACCGCCGTAAGAGCCACCGGTAATACCCACACGTTTAGTATCAACTAATCCCATATCAACAAGGTGATTTTTAAAATCAACTAAGTCGTCAAACTCTTTACCTGCGTAATCGTTTTGACCTAGTTTAGAGTAATCTACGCCTTTACCTGTTGAGCCACGGTAATTAGGGTAAAATACCGCGTAACCACGTGCAGCGCCCATTTGACCAGGACGCGAGTAGTTAGTTACCCATCCGTTTTTATCATGACTTTCAGGGCCACCGTGTACCGACATAATTAGTGGGTAGCGTGTGCCTTTTTCATAATCGAGTGGGTAAACTAGTACACCATCAAGTTCTACACCGTCACGCGCTTTAAGCGTAATTGTTTCTTGTTTAGCAAAGCGTTTGTCGTTTAACCAGCTGTTTGAATCAGTTAAGCGCTTTGCCTTGTTACTGCGCACAATAAAGACTTCGTTAGGGTGTTTTGCCGTGTTACCACGAAGTGCGAGTGTTTTATCTGAATCAGAAACACTTAACCCAGAGGCAATAAATTTGCCTTCTTTTACGAGCTTCTTGTATTTGTTAGAGCCGGTTTTAATGCTCGCAACAAAACTTTCTGTGCCCACATTGGCAATAAAGTTAAGCGTGTTACGTTTATGCGACCATTCAAAGTCAACAACGTGGCCCATAAAGTTAGGTAACCATTCAGTGATTTCGGCGGTTTTAGTATCGGCAATAAATAAGCGGCCAGTTGCAGGGTCGTGCTTATCTTCTGCACCTAAAATAGCAATGTATTTACCGTCATGAGAAAGCTCGGCATCGCCTAACTTACCTTCAGTTTTAAACGATAAGGTGACTTTGTTGCTGGCAATATCAAACAAGTGCCACATCGATTTTGTGTATTTATCATCAATTAGTGCAGTAGGTTGAGTTTTAACCAGAAGCTTTTCACCATTCGCAGCCCAATTAACGTCACTCACGTAGTTATCAACATTGAGTGCGGTAGGGGTAAGTGGCTTGTCGGCTTTAGCTAAATCTACAATAAAAAGCTGCTTGTTTTTAAGGCCTTGCTCGTACACTTCTGCTTTAAAGCCAAGTTTTTTAAGTTCTTTTTCTGACTTATCAGCAGCTGGCATTGCTAAAATAGCGACTTGCTTGTTATCAGGGCTTAACTGATAGCTTGAAATAGATGTGTCTTTTAATGACATAACCGCTTGTGCTTGGCCGCCATCAACAGGTATTTGGTAAAGCGAAGTATATTTGTCGTCTTTTAATTTCGCTAAAAAGTAAATTGTTTTGCTGTCGTTTGACCATTGTAGGCTTTTAATATTAACCGAACCGGTAATAAAAGGACGTTCAACACCTTTATCGTCAACAACGTAAAGCTCACTGTAATTACTACCATTTTCATCAACGTAAAGCGTGCGAGGTAACGAACGGGTAAATGCAACACTGTCGCCATCGGGGCTAACGGTTGTTTGTATTACCGATTTTACTTTTGGAATGTCTTCAACAGTAATTGCTGATTGCGCAAATGCAAGTGAGCTTGAAAGCCCAATTGCTATTGCTAAGCTAGATTTTAGCATTGTTATTTCCTTTGCTTTATTAGATTTCAGCCATTATAGCAAGGTGTTCTCAATATACTAAAAAATGCGATTAATCCTCAAAAGAGGAGGTTTAATGTTGTAGTTATGCAAAAGCGCGGCTTAAAACCGCGCATAAATCTATAGACTCTTTTTAGGAGGAAGTGCCACGTTTGCAAAAATAAGTCCGGCCACGAGCGACATGAAAATTAAAAACGTTTGCTGACCAATATGATCTGCATAAACAAAGTCTTGGCCTTCAATTAGTGAGTTTAAACCAATATACGTTTTGCTCCCAGGCACTAATACAATTAATCCCTGCATAGCTACAATAGAGGCCGGAGCATTGGCAACACGGTTAAATAAGTTGCTAAATACACCGACTGAAAATGCACCAATAAAGGTGCCTAACGTGTAATTTAAATCTAAATATATAGCAGGCCCAATACTGGTGCCATAAGCTATAAAGCCTGAGGCAATAGACCAGATTGCATGTTTAAGCTTAGTTCTAAAAATAACGATTAAGCTACTACATAAAAGTAAAATAGCGAGCCATGCAGTCCACTTTGGTAACGGCTCTGGTTGAACGAAATCGGCTTGCCCAAAGACCGCAAAGCCAATAGCAAGACCAATAAAAGCCCCAAAATAAAGCTTAAACAGCAACATAAATGAGTCCATAACGCGAGCTGTGCCCGATACTAAATGTCTGGCTGCGAGTTCAGCAAGGCCAAGTGCAAGGGCTAAACCGGGTATAAACACAATAATGGCAGAAAGCACAATTAATCGAATGTTGATGTGTGCATCTAAATGAACGCTAATAGCACAAGCAAGAATAGCCGACACTATTGCCACTAATGGCTCAAGCATGTGAGCCACACGTTTCGAACGGGCCGACCACAATACAAATAAGTATACAATAAAGGTTAATAACCCAGACCACAGAACATCATTCCAACTGGTGCCCATAAGCATTGCAAATGCGCCGCCAGAGGTGGCAAAGGCAACGCCTGTCAGCACTCTGTTATAAGGATTTGGGGCATCAAAAATAATATCAAGTTGCTGATCAACCTCTTGCAACGTGAGCTCACCATTAAGCATTTTATTAACTAGGTCGTCGGTATCGGCAAGTGAACCTAAATCGTGATCGCCAGGGTCAACGCGGGCAACATGGGTATATTCATCTTCATGGCCATCGGTCCAAATAACAAAGGTAACCGACGTGGGCGACATAACAAACGATGATTTAAGATCTAAATAAGTCGCCACTTCCATTAAGTGGGCTTCTAAGCGATAGGCAGGTGTACCGTATTTATGGAGCATTTTGCCCAATTTAACGATAAATTTGCGTTTTTCAGTAAACGTTGCGGTTTTCAAATTTGTTTTGAACCAACTATTAAATAACTAAGCTAAAAATATAGGCAATAATGCTAAAATTGCCCAAGTTTATTTGCGGCGATTTTAAACACAAATCGCCGCCTGTCTAGTGATTTTTAATGTTATTTTTTATTTTTTTCTGCTATCCACTGCGACATATATTGTGTGCTGCGCATGGTATGGTGTTTGAGCATTTGACCCGTGAAATTTTTCATCCGGTGAGCATCTAAATTACTGCTTATTGAGTCGATTTTTTCAATTAATTGAGCACTTAACTGTACTTTGTCATACAGAGTATTAAGCAGAAGGCCGCCAGCGGCTTGTGCTTCACTAAATTTAGCCTCGTTGTTGTATAAAGAGACTGCGGCATCTGCAAAAGCTTGCACATCTGCTGTTACCACACCTGGCCACGGCAACGTGCTGTGCATACCTTCGCTGCCAATAGGCGTGGTGATGCTTGGGGTTTGCATGATCATGGCTTCTAAAAGTTTACCTTTAATACCTGCCCCAAAACGCAAAGGAGCTAAGCAAATCCGCGCACTTTGCATTACTTCATACGCATCATCGGCCCAGCCTTTAATTAAAAAGCCGGTTTTAGGATTATTAAGTGCGGTGGCTTTTGGTGGCGGATAAGAGCCATAAATATGCAATTCTGCCTGCGGTAGTTGTTTGCGGATAAGCGGCCAAATTTTTTGTAAATAGAGTACCGCATCCCAGTTTGGGGCATGTCTAAAATTACCAATGGTCATAAAGTGTTGGCGTTGTTGATACGATTTAGTTTGCTCAGGTAAGGCACTTAAATCAACCATAAAAGGTAAGTGATGCAACACGCTAGGCTCAACTTTAAACACTTCATTGAGTAGTTCCATCTCATAGCTTGAGATAATTAAGCTGAGATCACAGCGTAAAATAGCGGCTATTTCACGTTTAGCTATGTCTGATAGTAAATCGCTGTGGTTGAATTCGCGCTCACCTTTATGCGCCTCATGGCGTGCATTACGCAGGCATTGTAAATCTTCGGTGTCTAAAATTTTAAGCGCATTAGGACAATGCTTATCTACGCGCCAGCCAAACTGCTCTTCCATCATAAAACGATCGAACATCACTAAATCGGGGTTGTAAGCTTTAACATAGTCATCAAAACTATCGCAGTTAAGAGCGATGCTTTGGCTGGTTATACCAAAGTCGGCAAGGTCAACCATGTGTTCGGTAGGCTGTGCGGGCGTGGCGAACTCAACATCCCAGTTTTGCGTCCTAAACGCATTTAGTAACGACATCATGTGCGTACCTGCAGCAGATGAATTGGGCTCTGGCCATACATAGCCAATTACCAGCACTTTTTTCATTGGCTAGATTCTCTAATTATTTGATGGAAAAACAGACTCAAACACAGTGGTATATTTTTAAAAGCTGTAACGGTATTTAAAAAGCAGAGTATGATTTCGAAAAACTAAAATGCTGCAAATTAATGGACATAAACAACCAATTTTAGCGTTGAGTAAATAGGCGTGTATTTTAGCGTATTCAGGCTACTTAAGTCATTACTTAGCTTAACACTTTATGAATGGTGCAAAACGTGTTTATATATCCGGTAATATTTAACAATAAAAAGGATGAAAACATGAATGCTTTTAGGCTGTTAATTGCCTTAGTAGGCTGCATTGTTTTATTGCCTGCAAGTTATGCAGAGCAAGGATATCAAACCCCTTCACCAGCGCTTGCTACACTTGTAGATGCTAAGTTAGCACCAACTAGTTCTTTATCAAGTGATGGACAGTGGCTGGCTTTGTTTGAACGCAAGCGTGTTGTGTCGCTTGATGAGCTGGCAAAAGAAGAATTTAAGCTTGCGGGAATAAAGCTCAACCCAGCTAACTTTTCACGCTCACGGGTAAGTGCCAAATACAGTGCTTTAGAACTTAAGCATGTAGAAAGTGGTACTGTGGTTAACGTAAATAATTTGCCGCAGGGGATCATTCGCTCTCCTCGCTGGTCAGCAAATAGCGAGTATTTAGCGTTTATTGTTGAACAACCGGATAACGCACGACTTTGGGTTTATAGCGTTAAAACCAAGCAAGCAAAGCAGTTAAATGAGTTTGCACTAAATTCAGTATTAACCGCTACACCTTATCAGTGGTTACCCGATAGCACAGCGATTGTGGCGAATTTAGCGGTTAACTTAGACAAACCCAGATTAACCAATGATACCCAAAGCACAGTACCAGTTATTCAACAAAGTAGCGGTGAAAAAGCCCCAGCGCGTACTTATCAAAACTTATTAACCAGCCCATTTGATGAAGCACAATTTAAATTTTATGGTCAAGGTCAATTAGCGTATATCACGCTTGATGGTAAAGCACAGCCAATTGGCCGTGCTGGCTTATTTAAATCGTTTTCAATTTCGCCTGATTCAACCAATATTTTAGTCGCGACCATCGACGAGCCATTTTCGTATCAAGTCCCTTACAGCCGTTTTGCAACTACATGGCAAATATGGGGAATGCGTGGATATGCATTAGTCGAGCTGGCAAAGCAACCCCTTGCCGACAACATTCCACAAGGGTATGACAGTGTTCGCACTGGTCGTCGTGATTTTGAGTGGCGTGCCGATCAGGGCGCAGAGGTTATTTGGGCCGAAGCGCAAGATGGCGGCGATATGAAAACTGAGGTTGAGCATCATGACTACCTTTATAGTTTACGAGCACCATTTAAACGCGACCCTAAATTATTTGCCAAAGTAGAGCGTCGTTTTGCAGGCATACAATGGGGTAATGACAACATTGCCATGCTAAGTGATTGGCGCTTTAGTGACCGACAAGTGCGCACTTATGTAATTCAACCACGTAACGCTGATAGTAACCGCGTGTTATTTTCAGAGCGAAGCTACAATGATGCCTATAAAGATCCAGGTAGTGCCATATATGAACGAAACGACTTAGGCACGCGTGTTATAAAAGTCGTAGGCGGACGTTACATTTACCTTCGTGGTAACGGTGCATCTGAGCAAGGAAATATTCCATTTTTAGATCAATATGATGTAAAAACAAATAGCACTAAGCGAGTATGGCAATCGGCTGCACCTTACTACGAGCGAGTGCGAGCTTTATTAGACGATGAAGGTAAGCGTATTATCACTATTCGTGAATCTAAAACGCAGCAGCCTAACTTTTTTATTCGCGATTTAGATAAAGATAGCTTAACGCAACTGACCCAATTTGAGCATCCGTATCCAGCATTTAAAGGGGTGACTAAAGAGCAATTACGTTATACCCGCGATGACGGTGTTGAGCTTTCAGGTACGCTTTATTTACCGCCAGGGTATGACAAAACACAAGGGCCTTTACCTGTTCTGATGTGGGCATATCCACTTGAATATAAAGATAAAGCGGTTGCTTCACAAGTGCGCGAATCAGAATACGAATTTACCTACATAGGTTACTGGGGCCCAATGCCTTATTTAGCTAAAGGAATTGCGGTATTTGACGATCCTAAAATGCCGATTGTAGGTGTTGATGGTAGTGAGCCAAATGATCACTTTAGAAAACAGCTGGTTTCTAGCGCCAAAGCAGCGGTAGATGTACTGGTTGAAAAGGGTATTGCTGATAAAGATAATATCGCCATTGCAGGGCACTCTTACGGTGCATTCATGGTGGCTAACTTATTAGCGCATAGCGACTTATTTAAGGCTGGTATTGCCCGAAGTGGTGCGTATAACCGCACATTAACGCCGTTTGGTTTTCAAGGTGAAGAACGTGATTTTTGGCAAGCACAAAGTGTGTACGCAAACATGTCGCCGTTTTTCCATGCTGAGAAGATTAACGAACCTATGTTAATGATCCACGGTCAAGAAGATCCGAATTCGGGAACTTTCCCAATGCAAAGTGAGCGTATGTACGCAGCGCTTAAAGGCTTGGGTAAAGAAGCGCGTTTAGTGATGCTTCCTTACGAAGCTCATG
Organism: Pseudoalteromonas sp. meg-B1; assembly: GCF_003173795.1. Classification (GTDB taxonomy): domain Bacteria; phylum Pseudomonadota; class Gammaproteobacteria; order Enterobacterales; family Alteromonadaceae; genus Pseudoalteromonas; species Pseudoalteromonas undina. The sequence continues at coordinate 564,928 of NZ_QGQU01000002.1, forward strand.
GCTACCGTGCCCGTAAAAGCTTATTACATGTACTGTGGGAGCAAGAGCAGTGGCTTGATAAGTATTTGTTAAGTGATAACGAAGTAGACACTGAAACAACAGTAAATTAATTTGCTAAGAGTTTCGAGCTCAGGGCTTCGAGGTTCGGCAGCGCGAAATACTGCGCTGCTAACTTGGGCTAAGCTCGTTGCCCGTAGCCCGAGTCTCGACGCTATTACTTCTAATTTATCGGAAGCTATTTCACCTTTGGCTTTTTTCCTTTACCCTTTCATTCATAATTAACACCATTTTATTAACCTATTGCGAGCTTTAAATGATTGATGTAGCTGCACTTGCGGTATTTATTCCTACGTTCTTTTTTGTGTCTATTACTCCGGGTATGTGCATGACACTGGCCATGACTTTAGGCATGAGCATAGGTGTGCGCCGAACTTTATGGATGATGATTGGTGAGCTATTAGGTGTCGCCAGTGTTGCGGTAGCCGCAGTGTTAGGTGTTGCCAGTGTAATGCTTAATTACCCCAGCGCATTTGATATTTTAAAATGGCTAGGTGGCGCTTATTTAATCTACATTGGCATTAATATGTGGCGTGCAAAAGGAAAAATGTCGGTTGATACGCATAACACAACAGCCGTGAGCCAATATTCATTATTTTCACAGGGGTTTGTAACCGCCATTGCCAATCCAAAGGGATGGGCGTTTATGATTTCCTTATTACCTCCTTTTATTAACGTACAATACAGTGTTGCGCCGCAATTAGCGGTGCTGGTGGCCATTATTTTACTCTCAGAGTTTATCTGTATGATGATTTACGCAACAGGTGGTAAAAGCCTGCGGTTATTTTTAACCAAAGGCAATAACATTAAGTGGATGAACCGTATTGCGGGAAGTTTAATGGTGCTAGTAGGAGTTTGGCTTGCAATTAGTTAACTATAAACAAGCCTTAACCTGAACTTAGGTTATTTAAATAGCTGAAAATGATGCGTTAAGTGCTTTAATTGCAGCTTTTGTTTTTGCTGCTAACGTGTCGCGTGCAGGCGTTAGAGCAAATACATCGTAATGGGGAAGCTGCCAGTCAGTGCATATTTCTAAAAGTTCTCCTGTAGCTAAAAAATTACGTACTTCAGGCTCTGGCAAAATAGCATAGCCTAACTCATCGAGAACAAATTGAATCACAGTTTGCATATTATTAATGGCAATACGCGCTTTTGGTAGTGTTGTGCTTTCACCGCGGGTAAGGTGCGTAAGCGTCGGATCAACAGCTATATGTGCAATGCGGTTATGCGCTTTTAGGTCATCCAGTGTGATTTTTGGTTGCTGTACTAGTGCATGATTTTTATGAACACACAGTATTAATGGCCAACTAGCGAGCTGGCGTGCAATTAAGTTTGAGTCTTCGAGAGGGCCAATCGCCAACACCAAATCTATACCTGTTCTGATCATATCAATCGGCTCGTCAGAAAGCGTTAAGTGCACATCTATATCACTAAATTGGTTAATTAAATGCTTTACAGGCTCGCTTAATAACCCACCACCAAAACCGACAGGGGCTGCTAGTTTTAGTTGCCCACTCGGACAATTTTGTAAATGCTGTAATTGTTCTGATGTAGCTGTTGCAACGGCAAGCATTTGTAAGCAACTTTGATAATACAGCTCACCCGCCTCGGTAAGCGTTAATTCTCGAGGGCTGCGATTAAATAAACTCAAACCTACATCTTGCTCTATTTGTTTTATTTGCTGACTAATTGCAGAGGTTGTCATTAAAAGGTCAGCGGCAGCTTTACTCATACTTCCCGTTTGCACAGTGCGAACAAATATATTCAGGGTTTTAGTTAACTTATCACTCATACCGTTAAGCCTTACTTAAATTAGCTTTAATAAAAATAGCGTTGAGAAGAAGGGAACTTCTCACTATTATCGCAAACGCTAATTATTATCATTTACATGCTAAATGTCACGGAGAAATATCATGAACACGGTAAGTTGTAAGTTAAGGCCGGTAACTGCATTTATTTTAAGTACTTTTGCAATTGCTAACCCTGCTTTTGCTGATGAAAAAAAACAAGATATGGAAGTAATGGTTGTCACTGCTTCTGGTTACGAACAAATGCTCAAAGAGGCACCTGCAAGTATTAGTGTTATCGACAGAGCGCAGCTAGAAAAACGCTTTTATCGTGACTTAACCGATGCAATGGCTGATATTCCAGGTGTAATAGTCACTGGTGGAGGTGACAGAAAAGATATTAGCTTGCGTGGTATGGCAAGCCAATACACGCTTATTTTAATTGATGGGCAACGCCAAAGTTCAAGAGAAACACGACCAAATAGTGATGGCCCGGGGGTAGAAGGTGCTTGGACGCCGCCAATTTCAGCGATTGAACGTATTGAAGTAATACGTGGCCCTATGTCGTCGTTGTATGGCTCTGATGCTATTGGTGGTGTGATCAATATCATTACCCGTAAAGCGCCAGAGCAGTGGTATGGAGAACTGCGTTTAGACAGCACCATTCAAGAGCAAAGCCAGTCAGGTGATATAAACCAAGCCAGCTTTTTCACTTCTGGTGGCATTATTCCAGATCTATTGGGCGTGCAATTATACGGTCAATTTTCAAAGCGAAATGAAGATGATTTTACTGCAGGATTTCGAGGCAAAGAACAAAGTAATGTAAAAGCTAAGTTCACATTAACACCTAATGATAGTCACGAATTAATGTTTGAACTTGGCTCGGCAAAACAAACATTAGATGAAACCCTCGGCAAAACAGTTGCCGAGCTTGCTCCAGGAGAAAGCTGTGGTCGACGTGGCTGCCCTGAATCAGCAACTACTGAGTATGAGCAACAAACATACTCTATGTCACACAATGGTTTTTATGACTTTGGATCGTCGCGTAGTTACATTAAATACGATAAGTTTGATAATAACTCACGTGAAATGTTTGTCGAAAATACCGACATTCAAACAACTTGGAGTTTACCGCTATTTAGTGATCATAACTCTACGTTTGGTGCGACCTATTTAAAAGAGTCATTGGATGATTATACAAGTAATAAAATTAGCGACTTAACCCATGTAGAAAACGAGCAATGGTCTGTTTTTGGTGAAAACGAATGGGCAGCAACGGATGACTTTAAGCTCACCGCAGGCCTGCGTTACGATCATGATGGCAATTTTGCCGGTCATTGGAGTCCACGTTTATACGGTGTTTATAGCGCATCTAAAGCGATCACCATCAAAGGCGGCATATCAACGGGTTTCCGTGCGCCAAATATTCGCCAATCTACTGCGCAGTGGGGACAAGTGAGTCGTGGCGGTAATATTTATGGTAACCCTGACTTAAAGCCTGAGCAATCAGTCAACTATGAAATGGGTGTTTACTATGATTCTGGACGCGATTTAAGCATATCGACAACCGTTTTTTATAATGAATTTGATGACAAAATAACCCGTATAGCATGCCCATTAACGCAGTGCACAGATGGCCCAAATCAGTTCGGTTCCATGCCAACTACCTACATTAATGTGGATGAAGCCATAACCCAAGGTATTGAGCTATCAGTAGATTATGATATTTCAACTGAAATTGATGTGAGTGCCAGTTATACCTACACCGACTCAGAGCAAAAAACCGGTGAATATAAGGGGAGCCCACTTAATCAGCTACCAAAACATAGTTTACAAACGTCTTTAAATTGGCGTCCAACAGATAAGTTAGGCGGATGGTTACGTGTGCAATATCGTGGAGAAGAAAGCCAGCCAACGACAGGGCCTTCACAAAGCAGTTTAATTGCTCCTGATTATACCATTGCCAATTTAGGTGCTAATTATCAGCTAAGTGACAGCGTTAAACTCGGTGCTGGAATTTACAACTTGCTTGATAAAGAGATCACAGAGCAAGAGTATGGTTATGTTGAAGATGGTCGCCGTTATTGGGCGTCTTTAGTGTGGCAGTTCTAAACACTTTTTAATAATACAAAGTAAACGAGTACGCTAAACCGTACTCGTTTTTTGGTTTTATCTAGGTTCTTGTTCAATAATGTTTAAAAAGCACAAAAGGCGGTTGGCTTTTTCTGTGTAGTCGCTTATTCTAGCAGCGTATTTAGTCATTAAATGTAACTTTAAAGTTTACTAATAATTTATAACTTTCTTCAATCCCCAAAGGTATGCCTCGTTTGAACCACATAGCAAAACAAAAAGCCAGCCCTGTATTTTTAGTAGGTGTCGTTTGAAAATACCTAAACGCTTACAGCCATTAGTTGATGATGGTTTTATTGATGAAGTGATCAGCCGTTTGATGAGCGGTAAAGAGGCCGATGTATTTGTAGTCGCCTGTGGCGATGACATTCGCTGCGCTAAAGTATACAAAGAGGCCAGTAAGCGCAGTTTTAAAAAAGCAGCGCAATATCAAGAAGGGCGAAAAGTACGTGGTGGCCGCCAAGCCCGTGCTATGGGTAAACGTTCCAGCTATGGCCGTCAATTAGAAGAAGAAATTTGGCAAAATGCCGAGGTTGACGCGCTGTCGCGTTTATCCTCAGCAGGTGTTCGGGTACCGCAAACTTACGGCTGCATTGACGGTGTATTGTTAATGGAACTTGTAAGTGATGACGAAGGCGATGTTGCACCACAACTTGGCGCAGTTGATTTAACCGAGCAACAAGCCATTGAACAACATACATTAATGATGCACTACATCAAACTAATGCTATGCGCTGGGATTATTCACGGTGACTTATCTGAATTTAACGTACTTGTAGATAGCAACGGCCCAGTAATTATTGATTTACCCCAAGCGGTTAACGCCTCTGCTAATAATAGCGCCGAAGCCATGTTTGCCCGCGATGTAAATAACATGCGCCGCTATTATGGCCAATTTGCACCGGCGTTATTACATACGCAATATGCCAAAGAAATGTGGGCACTGTTTGCAGATGCTAACTTAACCCCGCACTCAAAACTCAGTGGCGAATTTGAAGACGACAGCGAAGTTGCCGATGTAGATTCAGTACTTGACGAGATTCAAGCCGCCTTTGATGAAGAGCAAGAACGTAAAGAACGCATTCGCGACGTCGATGAGCAATAACCTTTAATTTACGTGCTGAGTTTTGACTATATTGGTTTCCAAAGTACCCGTACAAAGAGAAACTGATTCTGGACCAAAAAAGTAAATTTATTATCATAGCTTTATTTGTTAAATAAAAGTGGCTGTCTAGTTTTGCTGTTGCAGCGCATCATGAAAAGTATTAAAGACTGGTAACAGAGGTCGTCAGAAAAGAAGTACAAAGCTTGCAAGTGATTTTGTGAAACAATGGGGATAGCAAACCAAGCTTATAGATATAGACCGCGATAAACTGATGTCTAACGCTGTATCCAATAGCTAAAAATCAATGGGTAGTATCTAAATTGAATTAAATACAAAAAGCTAGATAGAGAAAAGGCACGAAAATACTGTTCGTCATAATCCGCATTTTTTATTAAATTTAGTTGATAAGTCGAGGCCCGCAAAGGTACGGGCCCTTATAAAACTAATTATTTGAAGCTATATGATCTTTATACATAGCTTGAAAATTTATTGTTGGGAGGACAACGCTCTCCAAGCCTGATAAAGTTAAAAGCGTCGAGATATATGCTCTTAAAAATGGATAAGCAATCGCTGGAGAGTTAATCATCGCAAAAGGGGAAGACTGAAATTCTTCAGAAATGATTTCATCAGTATAAAACATTGATTCATATTGAACGTCAACAGAAGAACCACAAGGTGTTTCGACAACTAGTTCAAAGCATATAAAATAATTGTTTTCTAAATCAGGCTTAAATCCAAATTTGGTAGCGAAATGAACAATCTCACCGTCAGTATCTTTAGCCTCAGCAGATCGGGATATATTGAGACTTTGAACCCGACTATCGCAAAGTTGAATATTCATTTAAGCAGCCTCTGAAAAATCGTAATCCGCGCGTTCGTGAAAGCTAGATGTTTGGCTGTAAATCAAGCTACTTCTATGAACTCTTTTCATTTTCTTATCTTGAAAGATTATGTTTACGTCTAATTGTAAAGACTTGTAATGGCTAGCTTCCAGTACAGGTACTGCATTGTCCCTAGCACTACTAATGAAATTTTTAGCCAATGGACCTATTCCATTTTTAATGCTTAAATACTCTTTTTCGAATTCTTCAGGAGTCATTCCATCTAACATAGCCTCAGCAGCTGCAAGACTTCTTTCTAATATATCCATAAAACCTCCTAGGCGCACCACTGAGCTGGGTGCAAAATTTCTTTTTCTTGAATAAATTGTTCATAACCAGAAAATATACAAATCTGATGTCTTTCGTTTAGAGCAATCACATCCTTGGAATTACCGCAGTTGATGAATTTTCTCTGCATAGTTTTAGAATCATCACAGCAAGAGATACCGATAAAAGGAAATACATCTGGTATATCTTTGGCCTTTACACGGTAATGATCAATCACTTCAGATATTGTTGGTTCGTAGCGATTTCCGCAACTTTTACTCATCTTGTTAAGATATTTACTTATTAGCTTTTTCAAATGTTTTATATGTAGTGGACTGCTAATAAGATCAAGATAAGATAAATCGGTAGAATCTAAATTTAATTTAGCAGTCAATATAGCGTAGTCGCCCTTAACAGAGGTTGAACCCCACCAATGAGCGAGATCGATATCCTCAATCCAAAAATAATACCCTTGTGTCAGCCATTGACGTTTGTTATTTTCACTCAAAAAAGGGGCTGTTTTTATGATAACTTCACTTCCACCTTCCGATTTACAAGCGTGAAAAATTGGTTTGTCCATAACCTATTAACCCTACTAAAGATTCTATTTATTATTTTATTTTCGGATATATTGTATAGCTAGTTCAACAAAACAACAATGTTTGTTGTGAGAAAGTACAATTTAACATTAAATGCTTCTATCTTATGTCAGTGTAATGAGCTGAAATGGCAGAGACATAATAGGCTAGAGGGGGCAAATCTTGACTTCAGACATTACAACTCCTGATCGTCTGAAAATGGAACTCAATCGAACTCTGGCAAAGAGCGAAAAGCGGTCACTCAGCGGAATAGGCACTAGCTAAACGATACTAATGGGAAACCTTCCTCTTTTTTACCTGTTTATAAGCTACATAAAGCATAAAATTTATATCTGGCAATAACTTACACTATTTGTTATTAATATAAGTTAATAAAATAAGGGCATTTTCACGCTGGAATGTGGAAAGTGTTAACTGATAAAGCAGTTGTTTGTACAAGGAGTTATGGTGAAGAAATTCTTCAAATATCTAGGTTTTGGAATTTTAAGTGTTGTTATATTTTTCATTGGTATTGGAGTTGTTGCATCCATAAATACTGTTGATAAAGAGGCCGTCTTTGAGCCTTTTATTGTAAAGGCAATCCCTAAGTTAACAACGTGGGAAGTGACTCCTTTTGAAGAGTTAATGTCTGAGCAAGGTTACACTAGTGCAACTTCAGAGCAATGGGAGTTGTACGTAAAAAAGGTTGCTAAATTAGGTGTATTTCAATCAGTCGGTAAAGCAGAGTTGCAAAATTGGAAAACGTTATCTCCAGTTGGTAGCTCAAGTGTGACATATGCTGTTTATCAGGTACCTGTAACCTTTGATACAGGATTAGCTCATATTCAATTAGGTTTGCAGTCATCTGACGGTAAAGTTGAAATAAATAGTATAAAGTTTTTATCTGATTTGTTAATGCAATAGTACATGTAACAAGGCCATAAATTATTGAATACATAATAGTTGGTCTTGTTTCGTGATGCTGCACACCTTAGTAAACTTAGCCACTAGTTGTACATTTTATTTAGCTATATTTTTAGGGGTAGTCTTTGAAGTACATAACTATATTTTTAGTCCTTTTACTGGTTGGTTGTAATAGTACTAATGAAGCGGCAAATTCAAGTATTGTGTATATCAATGCGCAAACAGATTCACCTGCTAAATGGGTTGTGAAGATTGAACCAAAATATCCTGAAGATGCAGCTAAAAATAGCGTAGAGGGCTACTTAAAATTCAAAGCAATAGTGAATGAAGTTGGAGCGTTAGAAAGAGTTGAAGTAATTGAATCTGCCCCAAAAGGTGTATTTGAAAAGGAAGGTTTACGGGCTTTAAAACTATGGCGATTTAAGCCTGCGTTATTAAATGGTAGGCTGGTTAAGGTTGAGTACGCTGGTACTCTTGAGTGGAGGTTATAATGTCTCTAGATATGAGCATATCATGGAGATCTAAGCAACCTAAACAAAAACGATGTGATAGGTGTGAACTGTATTATTCTGAGTTTTTGGATAAATGTACGCACTGTTCCGATTTAAACGAAGCACAATTACTTATGCTTAAGGCTAAACATCAAGAATCTCTTAAACACAATGCTAAGCTTGGTAAATATTTATTTATAGCTGCTGTTGTAATTGGTGTATTACTTTTTGTTAGTTTTTTATGGTAGCGTTGGGTTTTTCCTTAAGTGGAGTAGGGTAAGTTAACAGAGAAAAAACCTTTAATACATTGAGCCTAAAAACTTATATCCATCCGGTAACTTTAAAATTAATCACAATGAACTACCTGTCCACGTAACATTTGTTGTTATTTCATTAAACCTATAACTCCTTCATTAACTAAATGAGTCTGCGCTTCAGCTGTATGGGGCTTAAAATTCTTCCAGCGGCCTATGGCCTTATTGTTAAGCGGTTGGCGCACTTGCATTTTGCTAGCGGTTGATACCGGTGCGGTGTTTAAATGAAAATCAAGGCACTGTGGTTGCCAGTCTAAATCGCAATAGCTCACTAACTCTTTTATTTTTTGCTCTGGTGCGGCGATGAGTTCTTCGTATTTTACTAGTTTAATATTGCTGTGCAGGGCGCTAAAGTGCTGCATCAGTTTATAAAAACGGCTGTAAAATTTAGCGGTGTCGAGTAAGTCTAACGAGTAAGCATAATACGGGTTGTTAATAGTAAATAGCTGGCGATAGTTACCAATGCAGGTGTCCATGGGGTCGCGAAGTAGGCAAATTATTTTGGCGTTTGGCAGGGCTTTGGTAATTAAATCGATATAAAAAAAGTTAAACGGTAGTTTATCAATAAAGTGTTTATGGCTGCCGGTTACAACACGGGTTGCTTCAAGGTAAGTTCTGCCAAGTTTTGCAAAATCAAGCTGGTAAGCTTGGCTTAAGGTGTCTATATCGAGTACTTGAGGCGTGTGCGTTTGGCTAAGTTTTTTTACACTTAGGCCAAAGTCTTGCAGCTCGCCCGCCGATTGTACGTCGCTGTGGCTTGATAAAATGCGTTCAACTAATGTGGTGCCAGAGCGCGGCATGCCTAATACAAAAATTGGCTCACTGCTTTGGTTGCCAGCCGTTTGTTGGTTTTTGTATTTATCACTGAGCTGTTTGATATGCGCGAATAATGCCTCAGACGCTTGATTATCAAACGCCTTATTAGCGAGTTTTGCTGCTTTACCTTGTTGTAACGCGGTAAAGGCCGCTGAAAAGTCACCTAAGTCTTGATATTCTTTTGCTAGCGCATGACCTATATGTAGTTTAGCGTCGGGGTGATTGACCTGTGTAAATACGTTTTTTAATCGCGCTATGTGGTTATTATGTTCGGTGACTTTAGTTAAATCGGCTAAGGCAAAATGACTTTGATGATGAAGCGGGTTCAGTGAAATGGCATTTTCAAACGCGTGCTGTGCTTTATCAAACTGGCCTAAAAACTTAGCGCATACTCCATAGTTATAATAAAACTGCGGTTGGCTGCTGTTACTCGCCTCAGCTAAATTTAACGCGCATGTAAAGTAGTCAGCAGCATGCTGATGTAAACCCGCTTGGGTGAGCGCGACGCCTAATGTATCGGCATCCAGTGCTTTACTAATATGTTCAATCTTAACGCTGAGGGCGATGTTTTTTGCTTTTTGTAAATCGCCGGTAAGGGCGTAACACTTGGCAAGTTGCGCTGTATATTCAATAGACTTAGTAAAGCTTAATGCTTTTTCAATTAGCTTTATCGCTTTGTAAATTTGGCCAACCTGTAAATTAACCATAGCGAGTAAAAAGTAGCCATCAGCAAAGTCTGGCTGTTGTGTTACCAGCTCAACCAGTGCTTTATGCGCTGGCTGAATATTGCCTTGGTTTAAGTTGTTTATAGCACTTTGGTGTAATTGCTTTAAGTTTGGCTGCATGAATACTCTTATAAATAATGTGCTTACAAATAAAAAGGCTCAAAATTAATTTGAGCCTCTTGATTGTACTTAAACTTACCGTTTAATTACATTTCAAACTTATAGTTAAATTTAATGCCAACAGTAAGCGGGCGATTAATAAAGTAACCATAGTTACGTTGTATGTCTGCGCCATTGGCTGTTGTAATATCCGCATCTGAACGACGAACAGAAGTAACCGCATATTTATTAAATAGGTTATCTACATATAAAGTAGTCGACCACGCATCGGCGGTTAATTTAGCTGAAATATTACTTAAGCTATAACCTGGGAGTGCTTCACCGTTGTCACGTAGGCCTACTTTTGAAATTACATCACTTTGTGCGGTTAAACCATAGTTAATATCAAGGGTTTTATCATTTAAAACGTCTGTTTGGTAGTTAATACCCATAGAGAACTGATGCTCAGGTGAGCCCGGTAAACGGTCGCCATCTTTCGCGCCATTAGTGCCATCGGCATTAAATAAATACGGAGCGTCTGAGGTTAGTTCTGCTTTTGTATAGGCATAAGTTGCATAGGCAGTAAACGAGTCTGATAAAATTGCACGCGTGGCAATTTCAACCCCTTTCGCATTTGCGCTACCAGCATTTGATAAATACGGTAATTGGCCTACTGTTGTTGCACCGGCAATTTGTGCGTTATCCCAATCTACATTGAATAGTGCGGCATTAAAGTGTAGCTGGCTTCTCATCCAGGTACTTTTAAAGCCTAGCTCATAGTTGGTGGTTGTATCGGCATCGTATAGCATTTCATCTGGTGTACCACAGCCTGTTTGTTGGTCCTCAGGTAGAGGTGTTGGGCAAGGCACTAAGCCATTTGAGCCACCAATTCTAAATCCTTCACTTATAGTTGCATACGCCATTACTGAATCTGTAAATTGGTATTTAGCATTAAATTTGAACAGATTACCGTTGTCACCGGCTTCGTTCTCTTCAAAGTTAACTGAAATTTCATCAGGTGCAGCACCTTCATACAAGGTATTTGCTAATGGGAAATCAAAAGCCGCTTTTGATTCTACGTCGTATTCGTAAAAACGCGCGCCAATAGTAATGTCGAGTTTATCGGTTACTTGGTAACCTACTTCACCAAAAAGTGCTGATTCAGTGACTTTGCTGCCAGTAATTTCTAAATACTCTAAAGAGTCAGGTCTAAGTTGTGCGCCACCAAAATTATCAACCGCGAACTGATCAAAGCCTGGCGTAAACTCTCTGCTTGATGCGTCGGTGTCGGTTTTATTGTAAAAACCACCAACAATCCAGTTTAAATCGCTATCACTTTGTGAGACCAAACGTAGCTCTTGAGTAAAGGTATCGACTTCGTCAATTTCACGAGTAAACGCTGAAAACGAAGGAAACTCTTCGTAGCCATAGTCTAAACGAATTAAAAGATCAGTTTGGTCGCGTTGACCATCGGCTTCAAATTGTGAAATACCTGTAGCTGATACCAGCTCGGCAAAACCTAAGTCGGCTTTAAGTTCGAGGCTCAGTAATTGATCTTCTTTTTCCCGTGGCTCTTCAAAACGGTACGCTGACTCGTATTTGCCAATGCGATCACTTAAACCATTATTTCCGTTAAGGCTATTGTGATGAACAATTGAGCGACCCTCGGTGTCTTGCTTTTGATAGAAGTAGTTTAATGTGCCTTCGAATGACTCGTTTGCCTTGTAACGCAATGAAATACGCCCAGTTGTGGTGGTTTCACCGTTGGCGTCTTTTACATTTTTAAGATTACTATTAACCGCATCAAGGTTTGTCCAATCAGGGTCGGTAATCGACACACCTGGTTCACGAACGGTGTAGGCGTAGTCAATAAACCCTGGGTCTTCATAAATATTTAAACTGGTACGTACCGCCAGTTTGTCTTCAATCAATGGTAAATTGAAGATAAAACCAGTTTCGCCACCGACCGAATCACTTTCTTGAGTTTGAAAAACATCACCAAATACTTCACCTGATATAAAATCAAGCTCTGGCTCTTTAAGCATGTAACGAATAGCGCCACCCAATGTGCCTGCGCCATACAATGTGCCTTGCGGTCCAATAAGTACTTCCACTCGCTCTACATCAACAAGGCGCATATCTACCGATACTGGAATTTCGTTAATGTAAGTGGCTACCGTGCCGCCATCTGATGAAGGGCCTGATGAATTTGTATTTAATCCACGCACAATAATAGGCGAGCCAGAGCGACCACCTTGATCAGTAATTGTTAAACCTGGCACCCAACGCGCTACATCGGCTAATTCGCTGATATTTTGGTCTTTCATTACATCGGCATCAAGCGCAGTAATGTTAAGAGGCGCAGCCTGAATAGAGCCACTTCGGCGTGTTGCTGTAACCTCAATAACTTCAAGCGATTTATTTTTTTCAATAATTTGCTCTTGTGCTGTTGCATTACCGCTAAATAATACACCGCTCAGTGCGCTTGATACAGCCAAGGTTAACAGGCTTGGTTTAAACATAAAAATTGATCCCAGTTAGATTGAGTACGTTAATAAATGAGCGCTAATAATATCAGGGAGTTTTGTTGATGGAAATAAAAATATGAATTTTAATTCACTTTTTTAGAATAAAAATTAGGATGCGGGTTTTTACTTAAATTTAAAGTTTAAATAAAACAAAGTGTTTGTATAAATAATGCACACACCGTAAGTGGTATATATTGTTTTAAGTGCAACAATGAATGGTGTGAAAGGAGAGATAAAACGTAGGCTTAATTATACTAAGAGGGAGTTGTAAAATAGGAGATGAGAAGTTGCGCCATGATAGTTCATGACGCAATTAAATTATTAAACTCTAAGCAGCAGGCTGCTTTTTACCATTAGACATTGAACTGCCTACCGAGGCAATAATCACCAGTAAAATAGCCAGCCACTGCCAAATGCTTAGCAGTTCACCTAAAATAACTAAGCCAGCGAGTGCTGCAATTGCAGGTTCTAGGCTCATTACAATACTAAAACCTTGTGGCGACATATTACGTAAAGTAATCATTTCAAGAGTATAAGGCAGGGCGCTTGAAAGCACGGCGATAGCAATACCTAATGGAATAATATCCCAAGTAAATGCAGCACTTTGTGAAATGCCGCCATAAGGCACCAGCACGATGGCTGAAATGGTCATGCCCATCGCAACCGTTGCGCCACCAGAGCTTTGGCTGCCTGTTTTCTTACCAAATAAAATATAGCCAGCCCAACAGGCACCCGCCGCAAGTGCGAGCACTACACCGACTGGATCAAGGCTGTCTTGACCTTTCATATCAGGTAAAAGTAATAATATACCGGCCACTGCACAGGCAACCCAAAATAAGTCACGTTTTCTGCGAGAAGAAAACAACGCGACAGCTAATGGGCCTGTAAATTCAAGCGCAACCCCAATACCTAATGGGATACGTTCTATCGCGTAATAAAATAGAATATTCATGCCGCCTAAACTTAAGCCATAAATTAATATGGGTAAGCGTTGGCTTGCAACAGGGAAGTGTTTCCATGGTTTAAAAATCAAACACAAAATAGCGGCCGAAAACCCTAAACGTAAGGCTGTTGTGCCCTCAGGTCCAACAATAGGAAAAAGCTGTTTAGCCAGTGACGCGCCTGACTGAATCGTCATCATTGCTAGCAATATGCATAAAATAGCCAGTAATAGATCTTTGGTTGATTTTTGCATGGATGTCCTTAAAGATTGCGATGAATTTTGGCGGCATGTTACCTGCTTTTGATCTCAGAGGTAAGTCAAATTTTGTGATCTTTTTAAGCTTAATTCAAAATAGCAGTGTTTAGTAAAGTATGCCCAAAGGCCAAGCGATAAAATACGCTTATCGCTTAGCCGGTAGTTTTTGTTTTATTCAGAGGATAAATCTGCTGGGTAAACAACACCAAGTTGTGCGCGTGCGGTATCAAGTACTTGCATTACATCGACAGAAAGCTGATGAGTATTAACGCTAGACTCCCCCTGATTTTGCTCAATGGTATTGATAAAGTTCTCGAGTTCGTACTTCATAAAGTGCTCGTCAAATTCCGTGCTAATAAGCTCTTTATGACCATTGTTAGCAATAAACTCTATTTTTTTAAGCTGCGACACGGCTTCAATTCTAATTCGACCTAATTCCCCCTGAATTTCAGTGATATTTTCGCCTTGTGAAATTTTCGAATAGCTGATCACCGCTTGTCTGTCTGGATAATTTAAAAGCACATCGCCTGCACCATCCACACCACTTTCAAGTAATACGCCGCTGGCGTGAACAGAGCGTGGTGCTCCCCATAATGCAATAACGAGATAAAGTGGGTAAATACCCAAATCTAGTAAGGCACCATTAGCAAATTCAGGTAAAAAAGTATTAGGGCGCTCACCATTTTTATACTTGTCGTAACGTGATGAATACTGACTAAATTGACCAATAAACTTACGTGGTGTGCCTATTTTTTTTAGGGCAGCTTGTAAGTGCGCAAAATTAGGTAAGTGCGTTGTCATCATCGCTTCCATGTAAAGGCGCTGATGTTGCTTTGCCGCAGTTAAAATAGCCGCAAGTTGCTTGCTATTAGCCGCTGAGGGCTTTTCGCCTAATACGTGTTTGCCCGCTTTTAAACACTGTATTGCATATGCACTGTGCAGGCTATTTGGCGCCGCTATATAAACTGCGTCTACTTGTTCATCTTGGCACACAGCATCAATAGAGGTAAAAATTTTAGCGTCGGTATTTGTTGGATGATTAGCTAAAAAGCGCTCGCCGCTGCTTATTTGGCGAGAGCAAATACCGTATAAATTAAAATTGCTGAGAGTATTAGCCGCTGCCAAAAACGTGTCGCTAATAAAATTAGTACCTACAATTACAAAATTCATGAATAGCCTTTGCTGTTTTTAAACAAGGGCGCAGTTTAACAATGTTTGGCTCTAAATGCGCGGGCAGAGCAATTAAACCAACGTTTAATGCTAGTACATAACGTAGCTTGCTCCTGATAACCTAAAAGCTCTGAAATTTGAGTCACCGACAATTGGTTTTGTAATAAATAGTGCTCACATAAGGCGCGGCGAGTAGCGTCTTTGAGCTTTACAAAACTGGTATCGTGCTTTTTAAGTTCTCGGTGCAAGGTGCGAGGGTGAATATTAAGCGCAGCGGCAATAGTATTATTAGCGCTTTGAAATATCGGCAGCATAATGCGAATAAGCGCGCTTACCTGATCGGGTAAAGATTGGCCATAAGCATTATTTTCAGCTAAAAAGTTAAGTGCTGCTTGGGTTTTATGTTGCTTAGTTATGTTAAGTGTTAAATCTAAGTCTTGTTTGGCAATTAATACACCGGCGCTATTTCTGTGAGTAATAACCTTACACCCAAAATGCTGGTGGTAGGTCTGCTTATTTGCGCCTAGGGTATGAGGTAAAAATACACTTTGTGGCTTACAGCGGCCATTACTCATATTTTTTAAGGTAGCTATGGCCAATGCAATGGTGAGCTCTATTACCTGGTTTATTGCCGGTAATGGCCTGAGATTTATAGCGAATGATAAAAACACGTGCTCATTATCATCAAGTGGGAGAGTGGTTAAATTAAGCGCTGGCGTATGCAAGTGTAAATATTTTATCACCCAATCTAACCCCTCAGCTAAGTTAGTGCCTGTTTGAGCGGCTATTGCAATATGGCCTAAAATATCAAAGCTTTGCAGGCTTGCTAGTCTTAAACCAAAATTTGTACAATTTAGTGTTTTCGCGCAATGCTCTAATAGCTGTGCATACGCGCGGTAAGTAAGGGTCTCTTGCTCTAGTTTATTAAAGTCCACATTAATGGCGCACTGCTGCATTATGGCAGCGAAATCTCCCCCAAGTTCTGCAATTAAATGGTCTATTCCTTGTAAAGAGGTGGCTCTAATTAAGCGGCTCATAAAATATACTTTTGCGTGAGGATGTCTAAAAATAACAAGTTTTTATTCGATGTTCCATGCAAACTGGTTTTTTAATTGGAGAATAAGTATGCATATCACTACATTTGATTACATTGTTGTTGGCGCAGGCAGTGCAGGCTGCGTTATTGCATCGCGATTATCTGAAAATAAAAATGTGAGTGTGTGCTTAATTGAAGCGGGCGGCAGTGATAAAGGCGCAATGGTTCAAATGCCTGCAGGGGTTGCTGCTAGTGTGCCTTATGGCATTAATAGCTGGCATTACAACACGGTAACTCAAAAAGAACTTAATAACCGCTGCGGATTTATGCCTCGTGGCAAAGTGCTTGGCGGTTCAAGTTCCATTAATGCTATGGTTTATATTCGAGGTAATAAGCACGATTACAATAGTTGGGCTGCACTGGGCAATGACGGCTGGGATTATGAGAGTTTATTGCCTTATTTTATTAAAGCTGAAAATAATAAAACCTTTACTGAAAGTGATGTACACGGGGTTTATGGTCCTTTGCATGTGCAGGATTTAAGCCTGCCAAGCCCAGTAAATCAGCTGTTTTTAAACGCCTGCGAACAACAAGGTGTACCGCACAATGGCGATATAAACGCAGGGCAGCAAGTTGGAGCAAGGTTATCGCAAGTGACTCAACATCAAGGTGAGCGTTGTAGCGCGGCAAAAGCGTATATAACCCCCCATTTAAATCGAAAAAACCTAACTGTGCTTAGCAAAGTACACGTTAATAAAGTGCTTTTTTGCGATAAAACCGCAACCGGAGTCTCTGTTTCTATAAACAATAAGGCCGTTGTATTGCATGCAAAAAAAGAGGTGGTTTTAAGCGCTGGCGCAATTAACTCACCGCAAATTTTAATGCTATCGGGAGTTGGCCCTAAAGAGCAACTAAAGCAGCATAATATTGAAATAGTAAACGAGCTTTCTGGTGTTGGAGAGAACCTTCATGACCACTTAACCGTTGTGCCATTGTATAAAGCTAAATACAGTAAAGGCACATTTGGTATAAGTGCGGGTGGGGCGTTTAATATTGCAAAAGGATGCGTTGATTGGTTTGCCAAACGTGAAGGGCAGCTTACTAGTAATTTTGCAGAATCACATGCCTTTATAAAGCTATTTTCCGATTCAAAAGTACCCGACGTGCAGCTTGAATTTGTAATTGGGCTGGTGGATGACCATAGCCGTAAACTGCACCTAGGCCATGGTTATAGTATTCACTGTAGTATTATGCACCCTAAAAGCCGTGGCACGATTCGATTAGCCGATGCCAACCCCTTGAGTGCTCCACTTATTGATCCTAATTATTTAAGCCACCCCGATGATTTAAACGTGATGTTAGCGGGGCTTAAAAAAACACTGCAGATTATGCAAAGTGAAGCATTTGATGTAATTAGAGGCAATATGGTTTACCCGCTAGATATTAACAATAATGAGCAGCTTATTGAGTATATTAGGCAAACGGCCGAGACTGAATATCACCCTGTAGGCACTTGTAAAATGGGGCAAGATGCCATGGCGGTAGTGAATAGCCAACTACAAGTACATGGCGTGAAAAATTTGCGTGTGGTTGATGCCTCAATTATGCCGCATATAATTACCGGCAACACCAATGCCGGTGTGATAGCCATTGCCGAAAAAGCAGCTGACTTAATTAAGCTAGCTTGACTTATAAAACGCTGTTAACCATTGCTGCCAGTCTTGCTCTAGTTTGATCATTTGCAGGTGTTTTTTAGCAGCAAAATGCTTGCTTTTATCCTCGTAAGCTAAAAACGGCCCTACACGACATAGCGAGCAATAATTATCGGATAAGTAAGCAGGCAAAGTTAACAAGCTAGCCAGTTCAGGTAAGGGTTTTTCACTAAAGACATAGGTAATGCCGCTGGTGTCTTTAACGTGCTTATCACGGTCAACATTACGAATTTTATAACCATTAAAGTGACTAATATCAAATGGCATTTGCCCCTGATATTGTGCGTTTAAATGGGTATTTAAACTGCCTTCAATATTCCATTCTCGATAAGGTTTAACATCTTTTGAAGTGATGAAACATAGCCCTGCACCTTGTGTATTTAAAGCAAACTCATTGGCGTATTTTATGAATTGATGCAGTAATGCGCGGTTAAGTACGTTCATGCTGGTATGGCGTGTATTGTGTTCAAATGCATTGCGACCAACAAATGCAGGAATAAGCGGAAATTGAAAAATAACCACATCAAAACTATGTAAATGCTGGCCGAGCGTTTGCCAACATTGTTGGTTGGTTACATCAAAGCTATTAAGTATTTCTACCTTTTGCGACTTTAAAGCATTGAGCGCATTATCTGGGTATTTTTGCTCAATAGTTGATTGGTCGTCGTAAGTGGATGCCACTAACTTTTTTGGCTTAATATGACGATAAAGCGCATTTGAAAACGATAAATCGCCATCACCTACCGTAAGTATGTTCCAGTCTGGATTTAAATACATAGTTAGCGTTTAGATGTGTTTGGTTTTTCGGGCTCATCATTTTGCTGAGGTGCTTGATGCAACCTGTACATAGCTAAACGTGTTTTTAAACCCTCAATAGCAACCTGTTTTAAAATTAGGTTAAAGGTAATCAAAATAGCAAAAACAATGTGGATAGGACCATGGGTAAATCCTGCATCAGGATCAAATATAGATAAGCCAAACAATACAAACAACACAACCATTAGTATTTCAATGAGTTGATTTGAATAAAAAGAAAGACGACCTTCGCTTTTATGATCTTTTTTTATGCTAATGGCACAAAAAAAAGGGATCACTTTTATTTTAAAAGCGGCGTTTTTTTCTACAAAATTCTCACCAAGGTCAGTAAGCTGTTGGCGCAATTGGTCTATCATGGGGTGTCCTCTCAATACAGTGCGCGGATGTTACCCTATTACAGACCAATGGTTAAGTAATGGCGTGTTATTTAGGGTAAATACTCATACCAATAATTAAGATATGACACACAAACACCACAGATGTGAGCACAAAGCGCATTTTTTGGTAATCTTTGTGGTAACCCTGCCAATGAATCGACGCTTTTTCGAAAATCAGTACTAACCAAAAGCTCGCGCCTAACCAAGCAAGCATCCACTCAATCGGCAAAAATGATAAAAACGGTATAGGAATGACCGGCAGCACAGCTTTAATGGCATCGGCAAAGCTTTGTTGCCCTGCATGCCATAAATTACCTGCCATAAACGCTAAAATAGCGATGCTGTAAAAACTAAAAAACTCTAAATTGACACTGTTACTGCCAAACATCAATGGCCAACCCACACAGCCTAAAAACGGCAGTAAGCCTAAATAGCCTAGTTGAATGTGATTAACAAATTTTTCCATAAACGAACTGCCTTTGAAGGTTAGGTGATGTAAACCACTTTATTGTAGCAAGGATGCGCAGTGTAATCTTATAAAATCAATATCGGATGGTTAATCACGAGTAGCTGTTAAGTTGTAACTGCTTTAACGCTTAAAAGAGAGCAGCAGATCACTTCTGGATTTTTTAATCTTAAAAAGCGATTGTTTTAATCTAAACAATCAATTTTATTTAATTTCGCAATAGCCTTATTGTATTAATCAAGCCAACGCACAAGGCGTTAACTTTGTTAAATACACTAAACATAAATGAGGAATATTATGAGCACTTCATTGATTAACACAAAATTACAACCTTTCAATGCAACAGCTTACCATAATGGTGACTTTGTAGAACTCACTGAAAAAGACGTATTAGGTAAGTGGTCTATCTTTTTCTTTTACCCAGCAGATTTCACATTTGTATGCCCAACTGAATTAGGTGACCTTGCAGATCATTACGCACAGCTACAAGAAATGGGCGTAGAGGTTTACTCGGTATCAACAGATACGCACTTTACTCACAAAGCTTGGCATGACACGTCAGACACTATCGGTAAAATTACTTACCCAATGATTGGCGACCCAACAGGACGCATTACACGTAACTTTGGTGTAATGATTGAAGATGATGGTTTAGCACTTCGCGGTACATTTGTAATGAACCCAGAGGGTGAAATCAAAGTTGTTGAAACGCATGATTTAGGTATTGGTCGTAGTGCTAAAGAACTTGTTCGTAAAGTACAAGCCGCACAATACATTGCCACGCATGACGGTGAAGTATGTCCTGCATCTTGGCAGCCAGGTGAAGACACATTAGCACCTTCACTAGACCTAGTTGGTAAGATTTAAACTTTACCTTCACTAAATTTAGAGTAGAACATGACTCTATTACCAGTGAGCCTACTTGGCTCACTGGACACTCTCCCACGCCATCACTCTTTTCTAAAATTCGCACATGCACTGATGGCATGGGGGTTCTGCTGTTTTATTTTTCCGTAAGGGGCTAAGCCATGTTAGACAACAACATAAAGAACCAATTAAAAAGCCATTTTGAATCGCTGACTCAGCCTGTTGAGCTGATTATCGCCTTGGATGACAGCAAAAAATCAACAGAAGTAGAAAGTTTAGCGAATGATTTAGCATCACTAAGCGATAAGTTTAGTGTAAGTAACAATCCAGATTCTACGGCACGCAGACCTTCAATGGTGGTGCATTCGCCACAAAAAAACACCCATATTACCTTTGCAGGGGTACCTATGGGTCATGAATTTACTAGTTTAGTGTTAGCGCTATTACATACGGGTGGTCACCCTAGTAAAGCCAGCCAAGAAGATATTGAACAAATACAAACACTTGAGCAAACACTCAATTTTGAAGTGTATATTAGTTTGAGCTGCCAAACCTGCCCGCAAGTGGTTCAAGCGCTAAATACAATGGCTGCTACAAATAGCAATATCAAAGCCACCATGATTGATGGTGCTCTGTTTCAAGATGAAGTAGAACAACGAAATATATTGGCTGTACCCGCTGTTTACTTAAACGGAGAGCCTTTTAGCCAAGGGGCAATGAGCCTAACCGATATTTTAAATAAAGTTGATAGCAAAGGTGCACAGCGCCAAGCCAAAGCATTGAATGAAAAATCAGTGTTTGATGTTCTTGTCGTCGGTGGTGGGCCAGCTGGTGCTTCGGCAGCCATTTATTCTGCACGTAAAGGGCTAAATACGGGGGTGGTTGCCGATCGATTTGGTGGCCAAGTGGCTGATACATTGGCCATTGAAAACTTTATTTCGGTAAAAGCAACCGAAGGGCCAAAAATGGTGGCTCAGCTTGAAGAGCATGTTAAAGAATATGATGTTGATGTAATGCACAACCAACGCGCGGCAAATCTGCAAAAAGGCAGTAATGGATATGACATTACTTTAGAAAATGGCGCTGTATTACAAGCTAAATCACTTGTGCTAGCAACCGGTGCACGCTGGCGTGAAATGAATGTACCTGGCGAGCAACAATATAAAGGCCACGGCGTTGCATACTGCCCGCATTGTGATGGCCCATTATTTAAAGGCAAACCTGTTGCTGTAATAGGTGGCGGTAACTCAGGTATTGAAGCGGCTATTGATTTAGCTAACATTGTAGAGCATGTAACGGTGCTTGAATTTGCCGATGCGTTACGTGCCGACGAAGTACTTATTCGTAAAGCAAATAGCTTAAAAAACATTACTATTATTAAAAATGCACAAACTACTGAAGTACTCGGTGATGGTAACAAAGTAATAGGCCTTAATTATACCGATCGTGTTTCTGGAGAAAGTAAGGAGCTAGTTTTAGCCGGTATATTTGTACAAATTGGTTTGATACCGAACACCGAATGGTTAAAAGAGAGTGACCTTGAGCTTAGTCAATTTGGTGAAATACTCATTGATGCTAAAGGTGCAACGTCGTTACCAGGTATATACGGGGCGGGCGATGCGACCAATACGCCATTTAAGCAAATTATTATTGCTATGGGCGCCGGAGCAACTGCTAGCTTAGGAGCTTTTGACTACTTAATTCGCCAAACACCCGATGCAGAGCAAAATGCTGCTTAATAGCGTTTTAGCGTAAGCCTCTTGATAAAACAGCTCTCACCCATAGCTGTTTGTTCACCCAAGCCGCCCTCTCCAAAGGCGGCTTTTTTGTGTGTTATTTAAGTCGGGTAAGGCCTACTAAAATACAAACTGCGCCACCAATAAAGCCAAGCCATGCTTCTACTGGGGTTTCGCCATTGAATGCACGAGTAACTTGTGAAGCTGCAGAATCGTAAACATCATAACCCCACATACCAAGTGCTACGCCAATAACAATAAGTACAATACCAATGATTTTATTTGTCATAATGATCCTTTGTGTTTTTAGTGCAAATTAATCTGGGCGACACTCGTTGTTATAATGTGGCTACGCCCAGTCTTTTTAGTGTATTTGTAATTGCTTCTTCTATCGCTGGCAGTTTAAACGGTTTGGCTATAAACATATCCATGCCTGCTTGCTTACAGTTTAGTTTATCTTGTGAGGATGCATTAGCAGTTAACGCCACAATATAAGTTTCTTGCGAGTCACAGATACCTTGTGCCTTTAGTTGCTTAGTGGCTTCAAAACCATCCATGATAGGCATAATGCAATCCATAAAAATAAGGTCAAAATGCTTTTGTTTGCACTTTAACAGGGCATCTTGGCCGTCAATAGCAAAGTCTGATTTTATATTAAATTTATCCAGTGCTGATTCTAATACCAGGCGATTTATTTCGTTATCATCAACCACCAAAACCGAGAGCTTATTACTATGGTTATTAATAAATTTAAGGCTAGGTTTTTGTGTTTGTTGTTTACCAAGCTCAATTGGGATAGTTAAGGTAAAACATGTGCCCACGTTAACCTCACTGGTTACCTCAATTTTGCCATTCATAAAACCAACGAGCTCTTTAACTATGGCTAAGCCTAACCCGGTGCCACCTTTATTGTTGTTAGCATCAACCTCTTGGGTAAAAGGCTTAAATAATGAGTTTAAATACGTTTTACTCATGCCGCGACCCGTATCGGTTATTTTAATTGTAAGTAAAGGGCGCTTTGTATCTAATGCTAACTGTGAATCGAGAGAAACAGAACCATGCTCTGTAAATTTTAATGCGTTACTCAGTAAATTAGAGACAATTTGGCTTAATCGAGAGGTGTCGCAGTATACCCAAACATCATTAGGAATGAGGTTAGTGGCTCGTAGTTCAATGTTTTTATTGCTAAACAATACCGAATATAAAGAAACCAAATCGGTAAATACCGTTTTAAGTAGGGAGTGGTGAGGTTCCAGTTTTAATTCACCATGATTTATTTTTGAAAAGTCGAGCACTTCATTGATAATATTCAATAAAATATCAGCACTTCGCAGGGCGACTTTAATTTTTTCCGCCCGCTTGTCATAATCGTGTTCATCAATGAGTGTTGCTAACATACCCGTAATGCCATTTAACGGAGTGCGTAGCTCATGACTAATTTTTGCAAACAGCATACTTCTATCTTTTAATAGCTGTTCAGCAAGCGCTTTTTTTTGTTTTAACTCTTCGCGTAACTTTATGGCTTCAGTTATATCTTGAAAAGTACCAAATAACCGCACACATTGGCCGTTGTTAAACTCGGCCTCACCAAAGGTTGAAACCCAAATGTTCTGTTGCTTAGCGGTAACTATTTCCAGCTCTAAATGCCATTTATCACCCTTAGACACCGCATTTTCTACTGCTATACTAATACTATCTCGGCTTTTGCCCGCTTTATAAAACTCGATAGCGGTATTCATATCAGGAGTGAAGCCTTCTTCGGCTTGATGAATACGTCGAGTTTGTTGGCTCCAAAAAATAGTATTTTCTATTAGGTCGACTTCCCATGTACCTATATTTGCTACGTTTTCAAGCTTTAATAAAGTGTCACTATTTTTAGTGAGATTGGCTTTATCCTGATTGCGCGCCAATTCCGAGCCTAACCACTGCGCTAATAATTCAATATAATCATAGGCTTCATCGCTAAAAGGAGCGCATTCTTGAGCAGATGAAAAGTTAACAGTTCCAAATACGTCTTTGCCTATTCGTATAGGCGCACCAATGTACGCTTCTAATTGGAAATTAATATAGCATGGATGATTTGCAATACTACTTTGCGACGCATTATGAAATGCCAATGCAGAGTTGGCCGACAAGGTATGCGTGCAATAGGTGCCGTTTAATTCAAACTCTGTACCAATTGCAAGAGAATTGTCAGGGGTGATGGCATGTAAAACAATATAAGAATCATTTTTTACGCGGCTGATAATAGCTAAGTCGAGTTGAAAAACATCGAGCCCAAAAGCAAGTAAGTCTGCAATTTTTTGATCAAAGCTTAGCTGCTGATCTGAGACTATATTATGAAAGCATCGAAGAAAATTCACAAAAACCCTTAATTTATTTGGTGTGTACACAAAATTTAATGCAAAAAACACGCCTAAATTTAATCTGTTTTTTTGCAATAGGACGACGAACACATCGTTCTTTATTACATTACCCCGTTGGTTTAAAAATTAATAGCTGGAGTAAGCTGTAAATTCAAAGGTTATATCACTGTATACTTCTTATAGGTTGATTTTATAGCTAATGTTCATTTCTCACGCAACCTAGGGCTACCTAGGTAAGTTTTAGCTTCACTTATGCCCATTTGATAGCCTGAATTGAGTATAGCTAGATTTTTAGTGGTGCGGCCGACTTTAAACCCTGCTGGTGGAGCAATAATATTTATTTTGCAATCCGGTGGAGCATTATGCAAAAAATCAATACTGTCATTATATTTTTTAGAACGCAGTATGGCCGCCTCTGCAAGCGCTGGGGTATCTTTATAGAGTTGTTTGGTTAACCACGGAACTTTGTTATCTTTTTTACGATAGCCTAAAGGTTGAGAAAGGATAACTGTTATTTCTGATGCCCCCATTTCATAAGCTTTTTTTACCGGAATAGAATCTGCAACGCCGCCATCGGTCATGGCGATCCCGTTTATTGTTGGATAATCCCGATAAGCTATTGGTATAGCGCAAGAGGCTTTTAATTGCTCTACCATTTCGCTACCTGTTGCTTGTAAGTAATGAGCTTGTCCAGATTCGATTGCCGTTGCAACAATATAAAAGTCGTGAGGGGATTGCGAGAATTCGTCGGTATTTAAAGGAATTTCACGTACTGTTTCTTGCCAAAGCCAGTCTAAATCAAACAAGTGTCCACCTTTAACAAATCGTGGCAGGTTAATAAATTCAGGCCTACAGGAATAATCAGTGATTACTTTGTAGTTTCGGGTTGCTTGCTTACATAAATACGCAGCAACATTTGTAGCACCAGCTGATACACCAAAATAGCTGGTAAAAGGTTGATATCCCTGCTCTAAAAACTCATCAAGTACACCTGCGGCAAAAATACCGCGCATGGCACCGCCCTCAACCACTAATGCGTGCTGGGTATTGTTCATATTAACTTCCATCCTTTGACAATGCACTTATGCTACCAAGTGTGCCCTAACTGTGCGAGCAACTTTTTACTCTGATATGGGACTTTTAAATTGTTTTCTTTAGACTGTTGGCGAAAAAAAGTAGCTAAAAAGCGCTGACGAAAGCTTAAACCTGATGAAAACCCTGATTGTTTAGCAATTTTATCTATGTTTTGGTTACTCGTTTCTAATGGCTGCTGTGCTTTGGCAAGTAGTTCTGATACACAGTATGGAGAGAGGCCAATGTAAGCAGTCAAGCTAAAGAAAAATCAACAGACTTATTTTTATGTTGCAGTAAGGTATTTTCGATTGCTATTTATATTACATTCTGAGATATTAATTATAATATAATATTAACAGGAAATAATTACAGATGACTCTGCCTAGTTCTCAATCTGCAAATGCAATCCGTATGCTTGCTGTCGATGCTGTTCAAAAAGCTAACTCTGGTCACCCAGGTGCGCCAATGGGAATGGCCGATATTGCCGCTGTGCTTTGGCAAAAATTTCACCGTCACAATCCATCAAACCCTAGCTGGGTTAACCGCGATCGTTTTGTATTGTCAAATGGCCATGGCTCAATGCTGCAATATGCGCTATTGCATCTAAGCGGTTATGACGTCAGTATTGAAGATATTAAACAGTTTCGCCAATTACATTCTAAAACACCTGGTCACCCAGAGTACGGTTATACTCCAGGGGTCGAAACAACAACTGGACCACTAGGTGCAGGTATTGCTAATGCGGTAGGTATGGCGATTGCTGAAAAAACTTTAGCGGCACAATTTAACAAACCACATTTTGATATCATTGATCACTTTACTTATTGCTTTTTAGGCGATGGTTGTTTGATGGAAGGTATCTCTCATGAAGCTGGTTCATTAGCGGGTACTTTAAAGTTAGGCAAACTGATCGCTTTTTGGGATGACAATGGCATCTCAATTGATGGCGAAGTAGAAGGTTGGTTTACTGACGATACGGCAAAGCGTTTTGAATCATACGGTTGGCAGGTTATTAGTGGCGTTGATGGTCACGACATGACTGCGATTGCCAGTGCTATTGAAGCGGCACAAGCGAACCCTGAGCAACCAACGCTTATCTGTTGTAAAACAGTGATTGGTTTTGGTTCACCCAATAAATCAGGCAGTCATGATTGTCACGGTTCACCACTGGGTAATGATGAAATTGCAGCGGTTCGTGAGCAACTAAATTGGCCACATCCAGCGTTTGAAATTCCACAAGATGTATATAATGAGTGGAATACTCAAACTAAAGGCCAAGACTTAGAAAGTGCCTGGCAACAAACCTTTGCCGCATACAGCAAAGCGCACCCTGAATTAAGTAACGAGTTTAACCGTCGTGTGATGGCTAAATCATTACCGAATAATTTTGCTGAACTTGCTGATCAATACATTACTAAGTGCCAAGATGAAATGCAAAACATTGCAACGCGTAAATCATCACAAAATGCGATTACCTTTTTTGCCCAGCAATTACCTGAATTAATGGGCGGCTCTGCTGACTTAGCTGGCTCAAACTTAACTTTATGGCCTGATGCAAAGGGCTTACAAGAAGACGACGCGGGTAACTATGTATTTTATGGGGTGCGTGAGTTTGGCATGAGCGCCATTATGAATGGTATTGCATTACATGGTGGCTTTATCCCATTTGGTGCTACATTCTTAATGTTTATGGAATATGCACGTAATGCTGTGCGTATGTCTGCATTAATGAAAGCGCAAAGCATTTTTGTCTACACTCATGATTCTATTGGTCAAGGTGAAGATGGCCCAACTCATCAGCCGATTGAACAAATTGCCAACCTGCGTATGACACCTAATATGACGACGTGGCGCCCATGTGATGAGGTTGAAACAGCTGTTGCGTGGCGTCAAGCTCTAATAAAAGAAGCTGGCCCAAGCGCGTTGATCTTTAGTCGCCAAGGCACCAAAGCTATGCCGCGTGATAAAGCGCAGTTAGACAATGTAGCAAAAGGGGGTTACACCCTCGTTGAGTGTGAGCAAACACCAGAGCTAATTTTAATGGCAACAGGCTCTGAAGTTGAATTAGCGGTTAATGCGGCAGCTGAGCTAACAGCTCAAGGCAAACAAGTGCGTGTTGTTTCTATGCCATCAACCAATCAGTTTGATTTACAAGATAAAGCATACCGCCAAAGTGTATTACCTGCAGGTGTTGCTAAAATTGCCGTCGAAGCTGCACACAGTGATTTTTGGTATAAATACGTTGGCCAAGATGGTGATGTATTAGGTATGACTACTTTTGGTGAGTCAGCACCAGGTGCTGTATTGCTGGAGCATTTTGGTTTTACCGTAGAGAACTTAGTTGCTAAGGCAAATGCGTTATTAAACGACATCTAGGTTAAAGTTTTACCTGATAAAAAGCCCGCTGATTTAATTAAATCAGCGGGCTTTTTTATATCTTTAATTCGAGCTCTCGATAATGATTGATCATCAAGAGCCCAATTTAGTTAATGATTTAGACTAGCTCAGCTAAGATTGCTTCTAGTTTTTCTTGGTCAATTGCAAACTGACGAATGCCTTGGCTTAGTTTATCTGTTGCCATTGCATCTTGGTTCATTTCCCAGCGGAACGCTTGTTCGGTCATAGGCTCTGGGGCAGCAACTGTTTCAGTGGTAGGAGCAAGTTGACGCGCTAAAGGTGCATCTGTTGCTGCCAGTTCTGATAATAGCCCTGGGCTGATGGTTAATCTATCACAGCCTGCTAGCAACTGAATTTCGTTGATGTTTCTGAAACTTGCGCCCATAACGATGGTTTTATAATCATGCTTTTTGAAAAAGTCATAAATATGAGTCACTGATTGCACTCCAGGATCGTTCGCACCGCTAAAATCAGTATCAGTATTAGTGGCTTTATACCAATCCAAAATACGCCCTACAAATGGCGAAATTAAATAAGCACCTACCTCAGCACAGGCACGAGCTTGGGCAAACGCGAATACCAGCGTTAAGTTACAACGAATACCTTGTTGCTCAAGTACTTTTGCCGCTTGAATACCTTCCCATGTTGACGCTATTTTGATCAACACCCGTGATGTATCAATATCTTGCTCTTTATAAAGTGCAACGAGCTCAAGCGCTTTATTAATCGTTGCTTGAGTATCAAATGATAAGCGCGCATCGACTTCAGTAGATACTAAACCTGGGACTTGCGCCATTAGGTTTGCACCAATCAATACTGATAACTTATCGGCGGCTTTACTGATCACTTGTGCATTGTCATTGGTTTGTCGCTTAGCCCAAGCAACGGCTTCAACAGCCAGTGGACGGTATTTTTCAATTTTAATCGCATTGAGTAATAACGATGGATTTGTTGTGGCATCTTGCGGCTTATATTGATCGATCGCTTCAAAATCACCGGTATCAGCAACCACAGTGGTCATGGTTTTTAATTGTTCTAATTGGCTAGACATAGGCATCCTATTTTATCATACAAAATAAATTAATGGCTTTTAGCATTGCTTACAACATGGTTTAAGCCCTTTTTTAGTGCAAAACATTAGTTTAAAGGGCACAGGTGTCACGACTATTTCAGAATTAATCTGTTAATAATATTTTTATAATACCTTTACAACCCGTTATTATTGATATTATCATACAAATAACAGTAATGACTAACATTGTTAGTATCCAATTAGTGAAAGGTATTTATGTCTCGTTATACATTGGGCTTAGATTATGGCTCTGATTCAGTAAGAGCACTGCTTGTTGATGTAATTACAGGTAAAGAGCTGGCTAGCCATTTAGTGAATTATCCGCGTTGGGCGCAAGGTTTATATTGCGACCCAAGTAAAGACCAATTTCGTCAGCATCCACAAGACTACATCGACAGCTTGATTGAGGTCGTCAATGGACTATGGCAACAAGTACCTGCGGGAACTGCGGATAAAGTAATAGGTATGAGTTTTGATACCACGGGATCAACCCCGGTGGCTATTAATAACCAAGGTACGCCTTTAGCGCTGACAGAAGAATTTGCTGAAAACCCTAATGCGATGTTCATTCTTTGGAAAGACCATACGTCGATTAAAGAGGCGAATGAGATCACCAAAGCCGCGACCAATAACGAGGTTAATTATCTTTCACATATGGGCGGTATCTATTCATCAGAATGGTACTGGGCTAAAGCACTGCATATCTTTAGAGATGACGCCGCTGTAAAAGCCGCTACTTACTCGTGGGTAGAGCATTGTGACTGGATGACGGCTTTAATGTGTGGCACCACTCACCCAGAAGTATTAACGCTGGGTCGTTGTGCTACAGGCCACAAACAAATGTGGAATGAGCAATGGGGTGGTTTCCCACCAAATAGTTTCTTCAACAAAATTGACCCATTATTAGATGGTGTGGTTGATACGCTTAATGCAACAACTCAACCGAGTGACCAAGTAGCGGGTAAATTAACAGCACAATGGGCTGATAAACTTGGTTTATCACAGAATGTAGTTGTAGGTTACGGTGCTTTTGACTGTCATATGGGGGCAGTGGCTGCCAATGTGCGTCCAGGTGTTTTAACTAAAGTAATGGGCACTTCAACCTGTGACATTACTGTTACTTCAAAACAGCAACTAGGCGATACGTGCGTTAAAGGTATTTGTGGTCAGGTTGATGGTTCAGTTATTCCAGGCATGATTGGCCTTGAAGCGGGACAATCTGCGTTTGGCGATTTATATGCATGGTTTAAAAATCTGATGCTATGGCCGACTCGCCAATTAACAAATTTAAACGACGTTGAACAAAACTTGATAAATAAAATTGAAGACTCAATTTTAGTTGATTTATCAAAAGCTGCCAGTGCATTACCGGTTAAAAATACCGATGTAACAGCACTTGACTGGGTCAACGGCCGTCGCACACCTGATGCAGACCAAAGCGTAGCAATGGCCATAACGGGCATGAAAATGGGCACTGATGCGCCGCAGTTCTTTAAAGCATTAGTTGAGGCGACGGCTTTTGGTGCTCGTGCTATTACTGAACGTTTTCAAAATGAAGGCGTGCCAATTGAATCAGTGGTGGTAATTGGCGGTATTTCGAAAAAATCAGATTACGTAATGCAAACCTGTGCGGATGTATGGAACTGCCAAATTGACGTACTTGAAAGTGAACAAAGTTGTGCGCTTGGCGCTGCCATTATGGCCGCAGTGGCTGCCGGTGAATATGCAACAGTTGCTGATGCACAGCAAGTGATGGCGTCTGCTGTGTGTCATCAATACCTACCAAATCCAGAGCGTGTTGCTGTTTATGATGAGCTATACGCTAATTATCAAGCGCTGGCACAGTATGTTGATGGAGCAAAATCATGAGCTACACAGAGTTAAAGCGTGAAGTATTTGAAGCCAATATGGAATTACAACGCCGTGGTTTAGTAATTTATACCTTTGGTAATGTGTCGCAAATTGAACGCGACAAAGGTGTCATTGCGATTAAACCAAGCGGTGTGTCGTATGATCAAATGAAAGCTGAAGACATGGTGATTGTTGATTTAGAAAACAACATTGTTGAGGGCAGTATGCGGCCATCTTCAGACACCAAAACCCATATCCATCTGTATCGTCATTTTAATGAGATTGGTGGCGTTACCCATACTCATTCAACCTACGCAACAGCATGGGCACAAGCAAAACAAAGCATTCCGTGCTTTGGTACGACACATGCTGATTATGTGCACGGTGATATTACCTGTACGCGTGAGCTTACTGATACGCAAGTAAATGGTGATTATGAGCTTGAGACTGGTATTCAAATTACCGATGCTTATAAAGACCGTGACCCAAAAGCAGCACCTATGGTGATTGTGGCAGGGCACGCACCGTTTACGTGGGGTAAAGATGCAGCGCAATCTGTTTATCACGCGGCGCTGCTAGAAGAAATTGCTCGCATGGCTTACTTAACTCGCACGCTTGATCAACATGCAGGTGCACTTAAAAAGTCTGTGATGGATAAACATTATTTAAGAAAACACGGTAAAGATGCCTACTACGGCCAAAGTAACCGTGGCTAACCAGTACAAGAGGAATTTATATATGCCGTCGTCAATCAAAGAAGTTTGGTTTGTAACTGGGTCACAACATTTATATGGCCCAAAAGTGTTAAACACCGTTGCAGATAATAGCGCTGCAATTGTTGCAGGTTTAAATAGCGAAGCTAATTTACCGGTTAACTTAGTGTGTAAGCCAACGGTGAAAACGCCTGAAGAAATTCATGCGGTGTGCCAAGCAGCAAACACCGATCCTAATTGTGTAGGTCTAGTATTATGGATGCATACGTTCTCACCCGCGAAAATGTGGATTGCTGGATTAAACGAGTTACGTAAACCATGGTTACACCTTCATACGCAATTCAATGCCGCGCTACCGTGGGCTGATATTGATATGAACTATATGAATACCCATCAAAGTGCCCACGGTGACCGTGAATTTGGTTTCATTGGTACTGTAATGCGCAAAGAGCGCAAAGTGGTTGCTGGCCACTGGCAACGTGCTGACGTACAAAAGCAAATTGATGATTGGTGTCGTGCAGCTAAAGGGTGGGCTGAGAGCCAAACACTTAAAGTGGCACGTTTTGGCGATAATATGCGTCAAGTTGCGGTTACTGAAGGTAACAAAGTTTCAGCACAAATCACCTTTGGTTATGAAGTACATGCCTTTGGCGTAGCGGAGCTCGTTAAAGTTGTTGATACCGTAACGGATGCCGAAGTAGATGCGCAGCTTGAAGTATACAAAACTGACTATGTGATTAGCGATGAAACGCTGCAAGACGATTACAAAGTATCGATGCTACGCAATGAAGCACGTTTAGAGCTTGGTATGGAGCGCTTTTTAGAAAAAGGTGGCTTTAAAGCATTCACTAACTGTTTTGAAGATTTATCAGGTTTATCAGGTTTACCAGGACTTGCAACGCAGCGCTTAATGGCGAAAGGCTTTGGCTATGGCGGCGAGGGCGACTGGAAAACAGCTGCCATGGTACGCATCATGAAAGTAATGGGTGAAGGCCGTGAAGGCGGTTGTTCATTCATGGAAGACTACACCTATAACATGGGCGATACTGACCAAGTATTAGGTGCTCACATGTTAGAAGTGTGTCCATCAATTGCTGCGCAAAAACCACGCCTTGAAGTTCACACTCATACCATTGGGGTGAAATGTGATGTGGGTCGTTTATTGTTTACTGCTAAAGCAGGTGAGGCAATTAACGTTTCGCCAATTGATATGGGTAATCGTTTTCGTATATTAATTAACGAAGTAGACACGGTAACCCCACCGGCTGAATTACCGCATTTACCGGTTGCATCAGCATTGTGGGAGCCAAAACCTAACCTATCAGTAGCGTCTGCTGCGTGGATCCATGCAGGTGGTGCACACCATACTGCGTACAGCCAAGCTGTTACCACCGATATGATCGTTGATTTTGCTGAAATGGCAGGTGTTGAAACCATGATTATTGATGCTGATACCAGTATCCGTGGTTTCAAAACAGAACTACGCCACAATGCAGCGTATTACATGTTAAAACGTGGGCTTTAATCACCTATAACGGCAGTGATCTAAGTTAACTAAATAAGCCAACTTTATAGTAAAGTTGGCTTTTGTTTTCTCAGAATTTGGAGTACAGATGCTCGATCTCACAAAATACCAAGGTATTATTTTTGATATGGATGGCACACTTATCGATTCGATGGGCTCTCATTTAAAAGCATGGGAGCTAACCTGCTATGCGTTTGATTATCCGTTTGATTATGATTATATGTATGGCTTAGGTGGCGTACCAACACTTGCCACAGTTGATATTCTTAATGAAAAATTTGGACTTAGTCATGACGCAGATGCCGTTGCAGAGCAAAAACATCAGTTTTGGCTAGGTTTAGACAGCAAACCAGAAATCATAACTGAAACAGTCGATGTATTAAACTATTACCATGGCAAAATGCCAATTGGGGTAGGTACTGGTGCGGATCGTGCGCATGCTGTTGACCATTTAACCCATACAGGGTTAATTGATAAGATTAAAACTTTAGTCACCGCCAGTGATGTTCGCCACGGTAAACCTCATCCTGAAACTTTCTTAACAGTAGCAAAGCAAATAGGAATTCAACCACAAAATTGTGTAGTGTTTGAAGACACGCAAATAGGTTATCAAGCAGCGACTGCGGCGGGTATGGATTGTATTTTAGTCAAAGACGGCAAAATACAACTAAAAACTTAGGCGAATAAATTTGCAATTACCTGTCAAATTGTATTATAAAAGTATAAATACAATTATAAAAAGGTTATTGGTATGTCATTGCAATGTGTAACTCAGCGCCTAACAGCGGTTCATCAGTCGTCAGCATCTATAAAAAAATTCTCTCGCGGTATCTTTGCAGTGGCAGTGTCATTTGGGATTGCCTTAACACCCGCGTGCGCTCATCAAGGAGACAAAATGACTCAATCACCTTCTGCTTTATTACAAGCTTATGGCAAGCTTGCCGATCAAACCCCTATTAACCAAGTAACGCTCACTAATAGTAATGGCGTGAGTGTTGATGTGATCAATTACGGCGGCATTATTACTCGTATCGAGACACCAGACAATAATGGCGACATGGGTAACATTGTTTTAGGTATGGATAATCTGGAAGATTATACGAATTCAACCACTTACTTTGGTGCAATCATTGGTCGATTTGGTAATCGTATTGCCAATGGTAAATTTAGCCTTAACGGTACCGACTATCAATTAGCCACTAATGATGGCGATAATCACTTGCACGGTGGCGTGCAAGGTTTTGATAAAAAAGTCTGGACCATGGTGCCATTTAGCACTGAGAACAGCGCCGGAGTAACACTTAAGCTTATAAGCCCTGATGGCGATCAAGGTTATCCAGGTACCTTGACCACGCAAGTAACTTATACGCTGACCAATAAAAATACCCTAAATATGCAATTTGTGGCAAAAACAGATAAGCCAACCATCATCAATATGACCCAGCACAGCTATTTTAACTTGGCGGGTAAGGGCGATATTCTCGATCATCAAATGCAAATCAACTCAAATGCAATTACCCCTGTGGATAGCGGTTTGATCCCAACAGGTGAGTTGATGCAAGTGGCGGGTACGCCATTTGATTTTAGAAATTCAAAAGCGATTGGCAAAGACATTAATATTGATGATGAGCAGCTTAAGCTTGGTAAAGGTTATGACCATAACTTTGTACTTAAAAACAAACCTAATCATGATTTGATTGAAGCCGCTAATGTGTAT
Source organism: Pseudoalteromonas sp. meg-B1 (assembly GCF_003173795.1). GTDB lineage: Bacteria > Pseudomonadota > Gammaproteobacteria > Enterobacterales > Alteromonadaceae > Pseudoalteromonas > Pseudoalteromonas undina. The sequence goes on from NZ_QGQU01000002.1 coordinate 599,723, forward strand.
GAACCAAGCTCAGGGCGTACCTTGACTGTATATACCGAAGAGCCAGCGGTACAGTTTTACTCGGGCAACTTTTTAGATGGTAGCAGTAAACAAGCTTCAGGTTTAGTACATAAATTAAGAAGTGGTTTTTGTTTAGAGCCACAGCACTTTCCTGATGCGCCTAATCAGCCAAGATTCCCAAGCACGACATTGCTCCCAGGTGAGGTTTACTCAACTCGTATCGTGTATGAGTTTGGTACTAAGTAATAATCTTGCTCGATAAGCGTAGAGTGCCGTTT